>NZ_JPGU01000019.1:15968-52187 GCF_000732115.1 Frankia sp. CeD | reverse complement strand
GNGGGCGCCCGCCACGGACGAGACGGCCGCGGCGTCCACGTCACCGACCTGCCCGGTCTCGGTCACGACGGTGCCGACGTCGATGACGGCCGCACCCGGGCGGACGAAGCCGGCGCCGACGAGGCGGGGATGGCCGGTGGCGGACACGATGATGTCGGCCTCGTGGGCGATGCTCACCAGTCCCTTGGTCCGGGAGTGGCAGATCGTCACGGTCGCGTCCTCGGCGAGCAACAGCAGCGAGACCGGCTTGCCGACCACTGGGCCGCGGCCGATCACGCATACCCGGGCGCCGGACATCGGGATGCGGGCCCGGGTGAGGATCTCCACCACCGCGGNGGCGGTGGCCGGCGCGAAGCTCGGCAGACCCAGCGCGAGCCGGCCGAGACTGCTCGGGTTCATCCCGTCGACGTCCTTGGCCGTCGGAATGTGCTCGCCGACCTCGCGGGAGGTCAGCCCGTCTGGCAGCGGCGTCTGGACGATGATCCCGTGCACGGTCGGATCGGCGGCGACGGTGTCGATCGTGTCGAGGATCGCCGCCGGCTCGCCCTTCGGCTCATGCAGCACACAGCGCACGCCGACCTTGCCCGCGGTCCGTTCGATGATCTCGGCATAGGAATACGCGGCCGGATCCGCGGTCGGCAGGACCACCGCCAGGGTCGGCGTGACTCCCGCCGCAGCCAGCCTCTCGGCCTCGTCGACCACGTACCTGCCGATCTCGGCGGCCATCGACCGCCCGTCGAGCATCCTCATGTGCCGTTCCGATCCTCGTCGTTCTCGTGGTCTGGCTCTCGTGGCCCTGCGGTCCTAATGGTCCGTTCGGGCCGTTCCGTACGTCCGGGCCGTTCCGTACGTCCGGGCCGTTCCGTACGGGCAAGTCACCGCTGTCCGCAGGCCTTTCCCGCACTCGCGCGGGTTATGCCGTCCTGGCCCACCACGCCAAACCTGGGGAAGGCCCGGGATGCGCCGGCGCAGCGAGCGAGCGGCGGCGGGCACGGTTGTACCGTAGCAAGGCGGGTGGGCAGCTAACCTGCGCGGGGGAGCACGCCAGGGCGGCTCGGTGCGCTCGGTTCCAGGCCGCTCGGTTCCAGAACGCTCGGTTCCAGACCGGTCGGTTCTCGTGCCTCGGATTTTCGGAATAACGGATCCTCCCTGGGAAATCCTTCCGGAAGAGGCCCGCCCCTGTGTGGTGGTGCAGCCGAGGTGGGCGATTGCCGAGCGGAAATCCGTGTATTACTAGATATAATCTTCCCGGTTCGGGGTGATGGTGGCAGGTGGTGCGGTCCGGCGGAGTGGGCTGGCCGGTCGTCGACGTTCGCGATCGTTCGAGTCGGCCGCCGCTCGCGGCACGTAGCGGCCCGCTCCTCGCTGTGACATCTACGGACGGCCGGAGCGACGCACCTGAAACGACGCACCTGAAACGACGCACCTGAAACGACGCACCTGGCCGGAAGCGTCCGGTGCCCGCTACGCCGCATCCCGAGCCACCCGCCACACTGGCTGTACTCAGGAACTCCGGCCGGCTTGCCGGATGTAGCGATATGAATGCGACATTCGTCCTGCTGCGATGAGTCCACGGAACTTGATGTCAGGTGGGTAGCGAGGGTATATCATTCACCATTTTCCCGAGTTTATTGTCCTGCTTCTCTTCTCGGCTACCATGGAGACGTCCCGTCCTTGACCACGACGTGGAGTATCGAGATGAAGTCATCCGCCCGCACGACCATCCGTGCGATTCTTCTGGTTTCATTCCTGGCCGCCGGCTCTCCGTGACCGGGGAGTTTCCCTCGTTGAAGGCACGTCAGCTTCTGCGAGTGCCTGGACGATTGGGATATCGAGTGACAAAACAGGACGATTCAGCTCACCGATGGCTGGAGGCGGACGGACGTCCACGACTTCGTCTTGCTTTTCATGACCGGATCACCATCGGGCCGGGGGTCGTCCGGCAGATACTGGTCAAGCAGGTGGGGCTGACGGTCGAGGAGGCGTTTGGAGGTGATCGATAGTGTCTAAGGTGGTATCGGTGCTGGTTCGCCGGGACGGCCCCTGCTGGTCGGCCTGGTCGCCGCAGTGTCCTGGTCTGGTGGCCGCCGAGACGACCGCCGAGGAGATGCGTGCCGCGTTGCCGGACCTGATCGCCTGGTACTTCGACGGGGACCCCGACGTCAACCTCCGGATCCACCTTGAGCTGGAGGTGCGCGGTGTCATCGTCCGGATCGCGCAGGATGCCGACGCCTGGGAACGGCAGCTGGTCGCCGAGCGTCTGGGCGCGGCCTTGGGCATGGACAGTCAGGCGGAACAACTGCGCGCCGTGCGGGCGAACGCCGCGGGCGAGGTGGTGTATGTCTGTGCGCTGCCGTCGGACCAGATCTCCTGGCTGACCGGGCAGATGGACGACGAGGACGATGCGGTCGTCGTCGCGCTTCCGGCGACGGAGAGCGAACTGTGGACCTTGCAGTTTGACGCGCTCCGGCGGCGAGGTGAAAAAGCGCCGGGTGCCGGCTACCGGCCGGAGGCAACCTTTGATGAGATCATGGCGACGTTCGCCGGGCCACGCCTCCAGCTCAGCGCATGACAGCCCGGCCCCGCGCCGGTCGGCCCCCGCCGGTGAGCGCCCGCGTGACGGCGGGAATCTCCGCCCTTCGGGCGAAGAGGATGTCAACGGGGGAGATCGCGCAGGATGAGGTCGAGGCCCGCGAGGAACTGGGCCTCGTTCTCCTCCCGTAGATGGGGTGCCGCATCGGAGAGATCCGGGTGGTGTTCGGCCGGCGGGCGTACCGCCGCGACCGGGCCGCCGCGGGCGCCGGCCCCCTCCCGTTCCACGGCCCGGGCGAGCTGGCGGGCCTCGCTGAGGGTGTGGCCGAGGGNGTAGAAGAGCAGCGTCTGGTAGACGTTGGCGGCGTCGGCCGGATCCATGCCTGCGCGGTGAAGCTGGGCGACCGCGTGATCAGCCCGCTCCCAGTAGGCGCCCACCCCGGGCGGGCGGCGCAGCACCAGCGGCGCCAGGGTCGGATGCGCCAGCAGGGAGCGTCGGAGCTGACGGAAGTTTTCCCGGATGTCCCGGCGGGGGTCGTCGGTCTCCGGCAGCTCCTCCACCCCGCGGATCACCGTGTCCGTCAGCGCGTCGAGCAGCGCGTTCTTCGTCGCGAAATGTCGGTACATCGCCGTGGGATCCACGTCGAGGAACGCGCCGAGGGCCCGCATGCTGAACGCGCCCGCGCCGTGCGTGTCCACGACCTCCATCGCTGCCGCCAGCAGCACCTCCCGGGACAGCGTGCCCCGTGGGGTCCGCCGGGACCCGACCCGCCGACCTCGCCGCCTACCGGTGTCCGCGTCGGCGGTTCCGATGCCTTCTGGCTCGTCATCGTCGGTGCCGGGATCGTGCGTGCCGGCGTCACCCTCCCGGGTGTCCTCGGAGCCTGGGCTCTCGTCGTCGGACCGGGGCGCCTTGGGATCGTTGGTCTCATCGTCGATGGCATCATGATAGTCAACGATGTTGACGCCGTCCCGCGGCTCGTGATGGTCTACTCCTCGGCCCAGGTTTCGCGCACCGGCCCGTTGCCACGGCGCTGCACCCGCACCCCTCGATAGCCCGGTCGCCAGCTTTCCAGCACGATCTCCCCGGCCGGCTCGTCGACGCTCGTGCGGACCACCTCGGNGAGCTCGACGCGGAAGAGGTCGAACGGCGTCGGCGGGCCGACCTCGGTGGCGAAGGAGGCCAGGACCTCCTCATCGTTGATCCACCGGGCCCGCCCGGAGACGCGGATGTCGCCGCCGGCCAGGTCCTGGCCCGGCCCGGGATTGGCGGCCAGGGCGAAGCGGGGGTCGCGACGCAGGTCCCGGGACTTGCGCGCATCCGGCATGCTCCCGAGCCACAGCTCCCCGAACCGGAAGTTCGTCTCGATTCCGCTCGTGCGCGGGGAGCCGTCGGCACGCACGGTAGCCAGGATGTGATGGCGGAATGCCGCGAACCGGGTGCGCGCGGTCTTGGCGAGGGCGGGTTGCGCGGCCTCGAAGTCGCGCCAGGATGTCGTCACCGCGCCATCGTGACCTGAAAACTCTGCCATCTGCTGTCCTGGTTCACGGCTAGGCTTCCCAGACGTGCGATCGAGCCGGCTCACCGCGTTGCTCCTGCATCTGCAGGCCGTGCGGCGGGCCCGACTGACGCCGACGGCTGGCGGGAGGTGGAGCTCGCGACGGAGGGGCTCCAGGTGGCGCTCAGCCAACTGTGTGTCCTGGCGGACGGGGTCGTGGTGCTCGCCCCCGCCGAGTTGCGCACCGCCTTCGCCGAGGTGGGTCGACGCATGGCGGAGAACAATATGGCGGGGNACAGTGCTGCCGCGGCGGTGGGGAGCAACACTACCGTCGCGGGAGATCGGGAGATGCCGGTGAAGGAGGTCGCGCCATAAGTACCGGTGGGCTGCTAGTTGTCGCTCTGGTGATGGCCGTCGGCCTGGTCGGCGTCGTCCTCCCGGTACTGCCGGGCCTCGTCCTGGTCTGGGGCGCGGGTCTGTGGTGGGTGATCGCGGACGGTGGGGGAGTCGGTCGCTGGATCGTGCTGGCGCTCATGACCGCGCTGTTCGTGATCGGGGCGCTCACCAAGTACGTCCTGCCGGCTCGGGCTACGGCCGGTCGGGGGGTGCCGTGGCCCAGCCTGGCCATCGGCGCGGTGTGCGCGATCATCGGCTTCTTTGTAGTGCCGGTCGTCGGGCTCCTGATCGGTGGAGTGGTCGGGATCTACCTGGCCGAGCTGGCGCGGCTGGGGGATGCGCGAGCGGCGGGCCGCACGACCTGGGCCGCGATCGTCGCCTTCGGGGTCGGTGTGGTCGTGGAGCTCGCCGCCGGCGTCGCGATGGTGCTCGTCTGGTTGGTCGGCGAGTTCGTCGCGTGATGACACGTGACGACTCATGGCGATTCGTAACGATTCGTGACGTCGTGCTGCTGGTTCCGGTCTTCCGGAGTCCGCGGGGGCCGGGAGTCCGCGCGTCCCGATCCGGGGAGTCGACCGGCCCCGAGCCTGGTGGGCCGGTCTCCCGACGGCGCCCTCCGCCGCATGATCGCTATGTTAAGTAGGGGTAACCATTTCCGGTGCTCCGTGGTTGCCGCCTCGTCCGTCGTGTGCGGCTGTTAGCATCGTCCGAGTGATGCTGATGGAACGTCTCCTGACGGATCTCAATGGTGGACGGCGAATGTTCCNCTCCGAATTTCACCGGGCTATCGGATCGAACCCCGGATGAGTGATCTGGGGCGGACCTGCCGAAAATCTCAGAAATTTATACGATATTTTTTCCATTATTGTTCAGAGTGGCCGTGGTCAAAGTCGCGGTTCCTTTTTATGTCACATTCCTCCGGGGCTCCGCNGTGGTACCGGGCGCGCCCGCGGAGTCACCGGCCGATGCGGCGTCCGTTCTTTCCCCCGATGTCCTTCCCTTCTATGTCCTTCCCTTCGACGTCGAGGATCGTGTGGAGGCAGCCGGCCGCCGGGTTCCGCGGCCGCGGTCTGGTCGAGGCCTGACGACGTGACCGGGAAACGTAGCGCGCAGGCTCCGTCCTTGAGGGCGGGAGGATGCCAAGAGAGGAGACCGTCCCGTGCGTGTCCTGGTGATCGGATTCGGGCAGGCGTTGCTCAACCAGCTGGGTTCGGCGCTGCCGCCGGGCAGTGTCACCCTCGTCGAGGACCCGGATCTGATCGACCGGCGGCGAGTGCGGCCGGCTGTCGAGAAGCTGCCCTGCGTGGCGGCCCTGCTCCCGGCGGCCTACCACCAGAGCGAGGACTTCCTCCCCGTCGTGCTCGCAGCGGCGGCCACCGGGGGACCCTTCNCCGCCGTCGTCCCGGCCCTGGAGTACAGCGTCCCCGCCGCGGCCTTGGCCGCGGCCGCACTGGGCCTGCCGGGCGCGGGAGTCGGGGCCGCCCGATGCCTGTCGGACAAGATCGAACTGCGCCGGGCGGCGACGGCGGCGGGCATCGCGACCCCGCGCTGGCGGGAGGTCTTCGGCCCGGATGACCTCGCGGCCTTCGGGGTGGAGAGCTCGGTGGTGCTCAAACCCGCCAACCGGCACGGCAGTCTCGGCGTGCAGATCCTCGACGCGGTGGAGGACGGGCCGCTCGACCTGGCGGCCATCTGGTCGGCGACGGTCGCCGCCCTCGACGACGGCGCGCTTCCCAACCGCCCGTTGCACTGGCGCTACCTGGTGGAGAGCCGGATGGTCGGCGCGGAGTTCAGCGTGGAGGCGCTGGTGCGCGACGGCGTGCCGAGCTTCGTCAACGTGACGGCGAAGCGGGTGCTGCCCGGGCGGCACCCGGTCGAGACCGGGCACGTCGTGCCGGCCCCCGGACCCGCGGCCAGGACCGCCGTGCTGAGCCGCGCGTTGACGCGTCTCATCGCGGCGATCGGCTTCGGGGACGGCATCCTGCACGCCGAATGGATGCTGACCGCCCGCTGCCCGGACGACCCGGTGCTCATCGAGTGCGCCGGGCGGATCCCCGGTGACAGTCTGGTNGAACTCATCGACTTGGCCTACGGAACCTCGCTGGCCGCGGACTACCTGGAGATTCTTTCCGGGGGGCGGCCCGCGCCGGCCGCGGTGGCGAGCGCCGCTGCGGCGATCCGCTTCCTGAGTGCCTCACCCGGTCGGGTCGACGCGGTCGACGGCGTCGAGGTCGCGCGGGCGGTGCCCGGGGTGCGGCGGGTGGCGCTGGCGGNCACCCCNGGCACGTCCATCCCGCCGCTGCGCTCGTCGGGCGACCGCATCGGCGAGGTGTTGGCGGTCGGCCCGACCCCGATGGATGCCGAGGCCACGGCGGCACGCGCCGCCGGGCTGGTGCGCGTGGCGGCGGCAGGGGCTCCGTTCGGCGCGGCTGTCATGCGGATCTAATTCCGTTGCCGCCGTCGCTCACCCTGATTATGAACACGTAAACGCCTGCCCGATCGGCACGTCGCGTACCCGCGCTATCCCGGGCTCCGCGTCCTGGTCGCATAATGCCGAGGTGGAACGCGCCAGCGAGAAATCGGATAGATGATTCTTGGCCTGTGGGTCGGCGTCCGGCGGGTGAGTACGGACATCGCCGTCGATCTGTCTACGGCTGCTGCTTCCACGCTCTCCCCGCGGCCGTGTTCCGCTTTTCCGTGCCTTTCTCCTCGTTGGCCGATGGGGGCCGAGGGCGCGCCGTGGCGGGTGCCGCCGTCGCGGCGGGGGTGATGGTGTCGGGGGTGCCGGTGTCGGGGGTGCCGGTGTCGGGGGTGCCGGGCCGGCGCGGTCGCGACCTGGTCACCGGATGACCGGGGTTACCGGATGACCGGGTCGACGGTTCTCATCCAGAATCCGACGGTGGTGCAGCCGGCCGAGACGTCGGTGTTCCTGGCACCCCGTCCGTCCTACGACCCGGTCCGGGCCGCGGCCGAGTCCGCCGCGGTGCGAGCGGCGCTCGCCGACCTCGGGGCCCGTCCCTGTGCCCCGTCCGAGATCCTCGCGGCGCTGCCCCGGGAGGTCCTGATCGAGCTCGCCGTCCGCGCGGTCAGCGCTGAGGACGACCTGCGAATGGCCGCCGCCCGCGAGGCGCTCCACGACTGGTCGGCGCCGGCGCTGGTGCCGGTGGTGCTGCGCCAGCCGCGGCTGCTGCTCGACCCCGGCGCCGCCCGCGGCGTGATCGGCCCCGACCAGGCGGACGAGAGCTACGCTCTGCGTCCCCTGGCCGGGTTGATGTTTCCTCGTGATCATTATGTCGATCTCGGTGAAGCGGTCGCGGTCGGCCGGTTGCGGCGCCGGGACCGGGCCCGCGAGACGGTCGTCATGGCGGCCGTGCTGCGCGGGTTGCGGGGCCGATCGGCCGAGGTCCGCGTCCCGGAGCCGCTGTTCCTGGAAGGCGGGGATCTGGTGAGCTGCGGCGATGTGGCCGTCCTCGGCACCGGTTGGCGGACCAGCCCGGCGGTCTGGGGGCTGTTGCGTCCGCATCTGCTGGCCAGCTTCGGTCACGTGGTGCGGGTCCGCGACGAGCTGCGGCGTGACGGCCAGCCCCATCTGAACTCCTGGCTCGGCCTCGGCCCGGGGATCGCCCTCGTCGCCGCCGATCGGCTGCACGCCCCGGCGGTGGTGGAACGCGACGGCGTCGCCGGCCGGGAGACGACGCTGGTCGACGCCCTGCGAACGATCAATCTCGCCGTCTGTCCGCTGGCACCGGACATGGTCGCGGCCTTCGCCGCGGGGGTGTTCTTCCTACCGNCCTTCGCGCCGCCGGAATCGGTCCTCCGGTCGGAGCCGGCCGCCCTGGTATCCACGGCGAGTGCGCCCTGGACCGAACCGGTGCTGTCGCGGTTCGGGATCCAGACCGTCGCGGTGCNGTTTGACGAACATCACAAGCAGTTCGGCGGCCTGCACCGGGCGCTCAACACCGTCCCGCTGCGCTGATGGCATGGCGCTTGCGGTGGGACTAAAATGCTTGCATGGCGACGATTCATGTCCGCGAGGTGCCGGAGGAGACCCTCACCATCTTCAAGGTCCGTGCCGCGCGCGCGGGCCGGTCATTGCAGCAGTATGTGCTGCAGCTGCTGGAGGGCGAGGCGGCGACGCTCACGGCCGAGGAAGCCGCGGACCAGGCCCGATCGATCGCCTCCCGCGGCACGGTGACCGCGACCGACGTCGTGGACGCGATAGCGCGGATGCGCGCGGACCGTGGATGATCGTCCTGGACACCTCCGCGCTGGTGGAGTTTCTGGTCGGCACGGATGACGTCGCCGACGTGGTCCGTGCCCTGGCCACCCGGGAGCGGATCGCCGCGCCGCACGCGGTCGACCTGGAATGCGCCTCGACGCTGCGCGGCCTCGCCCGCGGTGGGAAGCTGCCCGAGGGCGAAGCATCACGTGCCCTGGAACTGCTTGGTCGCATGAACCTGCGACGCTATGGCCACGCCCCGCTCCTCCCCCGGATCTGGGAACTACGCCACAACATGTGGCCCTACGATGCCGCCTACATCGCGCTCGCGGAAACCCTGAACGCCGACCTTGTCACGGCCAACCGGAAACTCGACCGCGTTCCGGGTCTCCGCTGCACCGTCCGTGACCTCCAGAACGGGCCGTGAACGCTCCGACCGGACCCGGCTCGCCTCCAGCCCGAGCCCCAGCCCGGTCAGGTGGGAGTCGAACCATCAGCGTCGGCTTGCGGGGCGTCGGCTGCGGCATGCTACCGGCATGCCTGATTCGCGGATCAGCCTGGCCGATGCCCTGGAACTGAGGCGGACCGGCGACCTGTGGCTGTTCCGCGGCCGCACGGCGGCGGACCGGGCGATCCAGACGACGACCAACAGCCCGGTGAACCATGTCGGCATGGCGGTGGTCGTTGACGATCTTCCGCCGCTGATGTGGCACGCCGAGCTGNGAAATCGTTGCCGGACGTCTGGGCGGGCACGCATCAGCGCGGCGTGCAGTTGCACGACCTGCGTGCGGCGGTGGAGGTCTGGGCACGCCGTTTCCGTTCTGGAGCGGTGACGACCTGCGTCTGTCCGGAGGCTTCGTGCTGGGCGGGGAGATCGTCGTGGACGTGGACGACCCTGCCTAGCGTCGCGTCCGGTGGGTCCGTGCGGCGGCCGTTGACCAGGATTCGGTTCCTTGTCTTTCCAGAGCCTTTCGTGTCCGATTTATCCCTCTGGATAGGCAGGATGCGTCTGGGGGGATGCCGTCGTCATGGGGATGCCGTCCAGGTGCGGCACGGTGATCGCGGTGACCAGCAGGCCGCGGGCCGAGAGCCAACGACCGCCGAAGCCGGTCAGCTCACCGCCGGCCAGCCGTGGTCCCGCCACCAGGAGTTTCGCGGTGAAGGTGCCCCGGGCGGCCGGGCTCGGTGCCGGCGGGCCCATAGGTGCGGTGCCCGGGTGGATCACGAGGGCGGCGTCCCCGAAGCCGAGCCAACGTTCCGCCAACGGGTACCACGCCTTGTAGACAGACTCCTTGGCGCTGAACAGCAGCCGGTCCCAGCAGACGGCCGGGCGGGTGCGGGTGAGGGCCGCGAGCCAGCCCGCCTCGGCGGGAACGGNGATCTCCTTCAGCACCCCGCCGGGTGTGGGCTCGTTCGGCTCGGCGTCGATGCCGATGGTGTGGACCTCCGCCGCCCGGGCCACCGCGGCCGCCCGGTAGCCGGCGCAGTGGGTGATGCTTCCCACCACTCCGTCCGGCCAGCCGGGTGCGCCGCGGGAACCGGGCAGGATCGGCGCCGCCGGAAGTCCGAGCCCCTCCAGCGCGCGATGCGCGCATACCCGGGCGGTGGTGAACTCGCGGCGCCTCTTGTCGACCGCGCGGCTCAGCAGCGCAGCCTCCTCGGGGAATAGCACAGCCGAGGGATCGTCCTCAAACGCCTCGACGGCGACGGCCGCGGCGGGCAGCAGGCTCGCGAGCAGGCGCGGATCCACCCTCTTTACTCCGGTACCCGTTACTCCGGTAGCCGTCCCTGACGTCGAAGCCGGCGCCCCCGGCGGCGCCGAGCCTGCCCCCGGCGCCAATCTCGATCCCGGCGTGGAACTCGATCCTGGCATCGCGCTCAGTCCCGGCGGGCCGGCGGTGCGGGGAAGGGCAGGATCTGCCGTAGCCCGGACCATGGCGTGCCCCACGCCGCGCGTTCCCGAGGGTAGCCCATCGAGACCTCCTCAAAGCGGACGTCGTCGTACCAGGTGGTGCGGGGAATGTGCAGATGACCGTAGACGACAGCGCTGGCCCGGAACCGCGTGTGCCAGTCGGCCGTGCTCGTGGTGCCGCACCACAGCGCGAATGTGGGGTACCGCAGTACCGCGGTGGGCTGACGGACGAGTGGCCAGTGGTTGACGAGCACCGTTGGCATTGTCGGATCGATGTCGCCGAGGCGCGCCCGGGTCTGCGCGACCCGGGCCCGGCACCAGGCGTCGATGGTGGGATACGGGTCCGGGTGCAGCACCCATTCGTCGGTGCATACGATCCCGCTTTCCCGGGCCAGGGCCAGCGCCTCCTCCTTCGTCGCCGTTTCGGCGGGCCGAAAGGTGTAGTCGTAGAGCACGAACAACGGCGCGACGACAACGGGGCCGCCCGCGCCCTCCCAGACCGGATAAGGGTCCTCCGGGGTGACGACGCCCAGCCCGCGGGCGATCTCCACGAGATGCCGGTAGCGTTGTTCGCCGCGCAGCTGCACCGGGTCCTGCTTGGGAGTCCACAGCTCGTGATTCCCCGGCACCCAGACAACCTTCGCGAAACGCCCGCTGAGCTGCTTGAGCGTCGTCTCGATATCGGCGATCGTCTCGGCGACGTCACCGGCGAGGATCAGCCAGTCGTCGGATGATCCGGGTGCGATGTCCTCCACCATCCGCCGGTTCTCGGGGTAGGCGACATGCACGTCACTGACGGCCAGCAGCCGCCCNGGCGAAACCGGGGAATCCGTCCGGGACACAAGGCGAAGCCTACCGGCGCGGCCACCGGCGTGTCCGCCAGATGAAAATGCTGTTCCGGTGTTCGAGATGGCGCCGGGTGGGCATCCTGATCGAGGATCATCGCGAGGGATCGGTGACGATCCCTCGAGGACGACACGATGAGCCGACGGATCCAGCCGATCTTGCGGGAGTGGACAGCGATGAACGACAGCGGGCAGCGATGAGTGGTGGGCAGCGATGAGTGACAGCGTCGGAATCGGGCTGCTCGTCGCCCTCGGGGCTCTCGTCATGATCGTCCTGGCGCTGGCCGTGGCCGCGCTGGTCGCCGTCCGGAAGTACCGGCTGCCGTTGCGGGGCCTCGTGGCGACCCTGGCGGGCCTCGCCTACGTCATCTCCCCGGTGGACGCCGTCCCGGAGATTCCGCTGGGGCCGATCGGCCTGATCGACGACATCACCGTGATCATCGCGACCGTGGTCTACCTGCGTGGCCTGATCGCCGCGCGGCGGGGCCTGGACCCGGCCGGGATCGATCCACCCGGCCGGGCGCCCCACCCGATGCCGCGGCAGCCTCCGCCGCCTCGGGTATCAGGCCGGCGCCGCGGTGCCCGCTGAGCAGGCTGCCGCTGAGCAGGCTGCCGGGGCTGGCTGGAACACCGGGGCTGGCTGGAACACCGGGACCGGCCCCGGTGTTGTCCGCGACATGACTTCTGTCACCTTCGCGATCACCTGGGATTACCGTTGCCCGTTCGCCCGCAACGCACATGAACACGTTTTGACTGGTCTCGCGGCCGGTGCCGACTGGAACGTCACCTTTCTCCCGTTCTCGCTGGGGCAGGCGCACGTGGAGGAGGGGCAACCCACCGTCTGGGAGAAGCCCGAGCAGGACTCCGGGATCCTCGCCCTGCAGGCCGGCGTCGTCGTCCGCGACGAATACCCGGATCTGTTCCCCTCCGCCCACCGGGCGCTGTTCGCGGCGCGTCACGACGAGGGCCGTCACCTGGAGGACCGGGCGGTCATCCAGGAGACGCTCGCGGGGGTGGGGCTGCCCGCCGACGAGGTGCTTGCCCGGGTTGACGATGGCGCTCTCGACAAGGTCCGCGCCGAGCACGAGCAGTACGTCGCCTCGCATACCGTCTGGGGCGTGCCGACCTGGATCGCCGGTGATCAGGCCGTGTTCGTCCGGCTGATGAACCGTGCGCCGCTCGGTGCCGACCCGGCGGGTTCCATCCGTGCGGTGGAGCGCATCGTCGACCTGGTGACCGGTTGGCCCGAGTTGAACGAGTTCAAGCACACGTCCATCCCACGCTGATCTTCCAGGCCGGTTCGGTCCGTCCCGGTACNCCCNCGGCGCNGGGGACAGCGGCCGCGCCGCCCGCCATTCCCCTGTCGGCGCCCGGCGGTGTCAGACGTTCAAGCCGCGTCAGGTGCCCAGGTCACGTGAGGTGCCCAGGTCACGTGAGGTGCCCAGGCCGCGTCAGACGTCCAGGCCGTAGCTGCGGGCGATCGCAGCCAGGCCGCTGACCCCACCCTGGCCGAGCGCCCGGAAGCGCCAGCCGTCCTGATCCCGGTAGAGCTCACCGAACAACATCGAGGTGTCCCGCGCGGCGGCGGTGGTGAGGTCGTACCGCACCAGCTCGTCATCGGTCGACGCGTTGACGACCCGGATATAGGCGTCGGTCACGTCGCCGAAACTCTGGTGTCGATAGTCGGCGTTATGGATGCTGACCGGGAAGACGATGCGCGTTATTGCACTGGACAGCAGGTCGAGACGCACCTCGATCTGTTCGTCGTCGCCCGCACCCTCACCGGTGAGGTTGTCACCGCGGTGCACGATCTCGCCGCGCGGACTACTGAGGTTGTTGTAGTAGATGAAATAGCTGCGGTTGGGAGCTCGCCCGTCCGCCTGCAGGGCAATGGCGCTCGCGTCCAGGTCGAACTCCTCCGATCCGGGAGCATTCGGATCCCAGCCGAGGCCGACGGTGATGTGCGTCAGGCCGTCGGTGGCTCCGGTGAGCGCGACGCTTCCACCCTTGACGACGTCAATGCCCACGGTTCTCCGATCCCACGACGTTCTCCGGCCCGGCGGCCCCGGCCGGTGCGATGTTCGCGATACGTGACTACCCAAGCACATGAGCGTGTCGCTGGTGCGTGCATCCAGGAGACTGTCCCGACCGGTCTCGGCCGGTCCTGCTGGTCGCGAGCGGCGACGGGTGTCCGACGACCGGTAGCCTACTGGGGAGGAATGGTCACCGACCGATTGGTGTCGGCATCGTTGCGCAGTCTCCAGGATCGTGGCCGGGGACGGAGCGCGGCCACCGGCGGCATCGGCCGGCCCGAATTGGCTAACGTCGGCAACCGTGGATCGACTACCGTTGCTTGTCGGGTCCGGTGACATCGCTCGGGCGCTGGGTCTGACCCGCCAGGCGGTCGACCATCGGCTCCGGATCGATCCGGCCGCGCCGAGCCCGGCCGCGGTGGTAAATCGCACCGCCACCTGGGGCGGGACCCGGATCTGGTGGCGAGCGGAGATTGATCGTTGGCTTCGGCTCGAACCCGAGCACTGGGAAGTGCGCTGAGGGAGGCCGCCGGGAAAACGCGCTGACGGAAATCTGACGGAAAGCAGANAGGTCCGCCCGGGGCATCCGGTGGCCGGCGGTGGACGTCCACAGAACGNGGGACGTGGAACGTGGGACGTGCTCGATGGACCGGCCTACCCGCCACGTCCGTGTTGAACGATCGTTGTTGAACGATCATTGAGGAAACCGGGCGGGTGGCCATCGCCATGCCGCCGGTCGGCTGATAGCGTCTGATGCCACCGTCCGCCGGGTGACGGTAGGTTCGGGGGCGCATGGTGCTGGCTTTTGAGGGTACCCGATGAAGAACTACTTCTTCATCTCCTATGCGGCAGATGAGGATCGGCGCTGGGTGCAGCGCTTTCACGCCGATCTCGAGTACGAGCTGCGGGTTCAGGTCGGCTCCGCGGTGGGCGGAATCCTGGACACCCGTCCGCGTCCCGGCATGGACGCCGACCTGGCCCTGGCCGCCGGCGCCGGCGGAACCCGCGTGATGGTGGCGCTCTGTTCCGATCCCTTTTTCAGGGACGCCTGGTGCGGGCGCGAGTGGGAGGTCTTCCACTCGCGCATCGAAAATTTCAGCAAGGCCGGTGCGACCAGACTGGAGGACGGTTTCCTCCGGGTGCTGTGGCGTCCGACGCAGGATCCCGTCCCGGCGGTCGCGACGAGGGATCTCGCGGACGCGAGCGCGGGACTCCCCGACACCTATCGCCAGCGCGGCCTGCTCTGGATGATGCGCAAGATGCTGCTCGGGGCGGGCGGGTACTACTGGTTCGTCCGCATGCTCGCGGCGCGGATCGTCGCGGCCCAGCAGATCACCCTGGACCCGGTGCCCGACCTCGCGGTGCGCCGCGCCGCCGCGGCCTTCGGCTCCCACCCCGGCTCGTCCGGGGACCCGTCGGAAGCGATGCCCCCCTTCCTTCCGCTGGCCGGGTCCGTGAACGGGAACGGGAACGTGAACGGGAACGGGAGAGCCGGTTTCCGGACCCACGGCGACGGCGACGAGGCGCGGCGCGCGGCTTCGATCGGGACGGCACCCCCCGTGCCCACGCCGACTACCACCTCCCGCCGAACCACGCCGCCGGTGGCGTCTGACGTACCGTCGCCGCAGACGCCGCTGGCGGAGGTCTCCCGTCTGGTCGCCATCAGCTACGTCGGCGCCGACCAGGAGTGGGCGGACTGGCTCGAATACCTGCTGCGCCGCGGCTCCCACCGGGTCGTGCAGGTCAGATGGGCGCAGAGTAGAGGTGAGCGGCTGGCCGAGACGGTTGACCGCATCGCCGCGCGCCGGCCGGATGTCACCGTGGCCCTGCTGTCGCGGCACTACCGGCCGCCCCGCCCGGAGAACCCCGGCGAGACCGAGATCGAGGCGTGGGAGCGGCTGGGGCTGGCGGGACCGCTCGAGAATCAGGTCATCCGGGCGGTCATCGACCGCGAACCGTTACCCGAGCCGCTGCGGACGCTGCCGAAGCTGGATCTGAGCCGGTTCGAGCCGACCGCGGTCGACGGACTGCTGGCGGGGATACGGGCGGGAGCCCGGCGATGAACGCCTACGCCCGGCCCGGTCGTCGGCCCGGCGATGCGCCCCCGGTGTGGCGCAGCCGCCGGGAGAACGAGCTGTTCGCCGGTCGCGACGACGAGCTGGAACGCATCTGGGACGGCCTGACCCGGCATCGGCGGGTGGTGCTGGTGCCGGNGGGGGACCAGTCCGACATCGGGGAGACCGAGCTCGCCGGCGAGTACCAGCATCGGTTCAAGCTGCGCTACGACGTCTCGTGGTGGGTGGACTGCTCGACGACCGCCGCCGTCCCCGGGCAGATCGGCGAGCTCTACGAGCGGGCCCGCACCGAACTTCCCGGCCCCCCTCCGGGCGCGGCCGACGCCGGGCCGGAGTCCACCGCGGGATGGTTGGTCATCTTCGCGGGTGTGGGCAGTCCGGACGAGGTGGCGGAGTTCCTGCCCGACGGCGAGGCGCATGTGATCATCATCGCCGACCGCGCCGTGGGCGCCTGGCGGGACCGGACGATGCCCATCGGGCCATTGCGTCGTCGCGAGTCGGTCATGCTGCTCACCAGCGCGGCGCCGATGGTCGACCCGGCCACCGCCGCCCAGCTGGGGGAGTTGGTCGGACACCGGCCCGCCCTGCTCGCGGAGATCGCCGGGTACCTGATCCGCGAGGCGGTCGTGTCGCCGGAACTGTGTCGGCGCCTGCTGGAGATGGCGGCGTCGCGGCCGACGCCGGCCGTCCGGGACGCCGCCGGCGGTGACCAGTCGTCCCGGGCCCAGGCGATGCGTGGTTCCGGAACCCCCGCCGGGGCCGCGTCCGGGGCCGCAGCCGGGGCCGGGGCCGCCGTCATGGTCGCAGGCGAGGTACGTGACCCGGTAGGGCGCAACGCGGCGCGGGCACCATCGATTCCTGTGATCAACAAGCACGGCTGGCCCCCCCGGGAGGTCGACGAGCTCGTCGCGGCCCTGATGCGGGTGGAGTACATCGCTGACCTGGCCGGTTTCGACCACTGGTTCGACGAGCTGACACGGATCCTCGGTCGCACGATCGCGCTGACCTCCCCGGTCGTCGCGGTCCGCCTGACCACGCTGGTCAGCGAGGCGGTCGGCCAGCCCGATCCCGGCATGCTCGACGCCTTGCTGCAGGCCCTCGACCTGGTCGCGCCGCGCGACGACCGGTCCGTCGTGGACTTCCGGCGCTTGGTGACCGAGCTGCAATCCCACTGGAGCGGCGCGGGCTCGGCGCTGCCCGGCATGTCATCACCGGTGCCCGCCTACCAGCTTCCCTCCTGGCCACCGCTGCTGTCTGGAGTGCCCTCCTCACCCCCGCCCAGCCACGGGCCGTCGGGCACCCCGACCTACTACTTCTTCACCAGCCACGCGCACCGCGACGACCGGGATCGCGTGGCCATCTTCCATCGGGAGCTCGAGCTGGAGCTGCGCCGCAAGGTCCGGCGCCGGATCCGGCCGACGGGATTCTTCGACGCCGACCGGCTGGGCGGCGGGGAGCACTGGCCGACCTCGCTGCGCGACGCGGTGCGCACGGCTCCGGTGCTGGTCGCGCTGTGGTGTGACGACTACTTTGAGAGCGACTGGTGCGGCCGGGAGTTCGGCGTTTTTCAGGAACGTATCCGCCGGGCGACCAAGCCGGGCGGGAACCCGCCGTCCGGGATCATTCCCGTGCCCTGGCTGCGGCGGGACGCCGAGGTACCCGAGGCGGCCCGTGAACTCCACATCGCGCATATGGAGCTTGGTCGTCAGTATGACAACCTTCCGGTCCTGGATTTGATGCGCCATCCCGCCGCCTTCGCGGAGTATGTAAGTCTGCTGGCCTACCGGGTCATGGATGTCGCTCGCGACCAGCTGCCGCCGTTGGACGCCGAGGTGACGGAGCTCGTCCGTTCCCCGTTCCACCATCAGCCGTGAGCTGCACGGAGCCGTGATGAGCTGCACGAACNCCCCNCGGCCGGCNCCCGGCGGCAGCGCGCCGCGACCGTCCCGCCGTACCCGGATCCCCGCGGTGAAGAATGTGGTCCGACCTGTGCGAGCTGCCGTGGACGTGGGAGGCCCGGGTGCGATGGTAGGGCAGAGGCCCTGCGCCGAAAAACGGCGTGAGGGGGACCTGTGACACCGTTCTTTCTGGTCCATCACGCGCTCGCCGGCGGTGACAGCAGCTATGTCGAACGTTTCTTCGGAGATGTACAGAATGCGGTTTACGAGCGCCTCGGCTATCGTGAGGTGTTCACTGGCGAGGCGGCCGGCGCGGCGGAGTCCTCGCCGGCGACGGGGGGCCGGTCCAATCCCGATGCGCTCCTGGCGCCGGTGATGGTGGCGCTGTACTCGGACGCCTACTTCACCGACCACCAGTGCCTGCTGGAGTGGTCGCTGTTCCGGGAACGGCTGCGGTGGCACCACCATTTCACCGGTCGGAGCTCTCCGGCGCTGGTCGGTGTTCCCTGGTCCATCCGATCGGTACCCGTGCCGGCTCAGATCGCGGAGGCGGGGATGCTTGTCGGCGACTTCGGCGCGGGCTACACGGCGAGCGGCGCGTTGCAGCTGATCCGGACCGGTTCCGCCTCGGTCTGGTACCAGCAGTTGACCGAACGGGTCAGTGAACTGATCGTGCGTGCCCGCGGCGACGAGCCGCCGGCACTGTCCACGCGTGACGTGGAGTTCGTCGAGCGGTCGGGGCGGACGGACTGGGTGTCGGCCGGTCGGGGCCGGGGCACCCGCTGGTCTGCCGGCAGCTCCGCGACGCTGCTGATCCCGCCGGCTCCCCTGGTCCCCCTGGCCTCGACGGTTCGCACGGCTCCAACCCCGGCGGCTCCAACCCCGGCGGCCATGGCTTCGGCGGCCATGGCTCCGGCCCGAGCCGGTGGCCGGGAGCGTCGATGGCGGATGGCCGATCCCGAGCACACCCGTCGACCCATCCTGCGTCGTGCCGGCGCCGCCGAACTGGACGATGACGATGACTGAACTTTCCAGGCAACCACCGGAACCGGCGGGTCACGACACGCCGGGCGGGCGCGCCGGCAGGCCGGCGCAGATCATCACCTTCTACTCCTACAAGGGCGGTTCGGGGCGCACGATGGCACTGGCGAACGTCGCCTGGCTGCTCGCCGCCTCGGGTAAGCGGGTTCTCACCGTCGACTGGGATCTGGAGTCTCCCGGCCTGCACCGGTATTTCCGCCCGTTTCTGCAGAACAGGGAGCTGGACTCGAGTGACGGCGTCACCGAGATGCTCCAGGGTTTCATCCGGGAGATCGACCGGCTCCAGGACGCGCCGCCGTCGACATCCGCGGAGCAGGCCTCCGTGCCGGACGCCGACGCGGTGCGCGAGATCATCGCCCTGCACGGCGACTTCCGGCACAACATCGAGACCATCGAGTGGCCCGGGTTCCCGGGCGTCGGACGGATCGACTTCCTCGGTCCCGGCCGGCAGACGTCCACGAGCGCGGTGCTGGTGGCCACGGTGCCCTGGTCGACGCTGTTCGAGGACGCCGACGGCCGGGCGTATTTCGCCGCGCTGCGTGAGCGCATGCGGTTCGCCGACTACGACTACGTCCTCATCGACAGCCGGACCGGCACCTCGGACGCGGCCGGCGTCTGCACCCAGCTCCTGCCGGACACCGTCGTCATCGGATTCGCGCTGAACAACCAGTCCATCGACGGCGGCGCCGGGGTGGCCCGCGAGATCCGTAACAGCAAGCGGGACATCCGGGTGCTGCCCGTCCCGATGCGGGTCGAGGACACCGAGCAGCGCAAGCAGGAACTGCGCCGCCGCGCGGCGTTCCACGCCTTCCGCCCGGTGTTGGCCGACCTGTGCGGTTCCGACCCGGAGGCACAGCGGAGCTTTCTGATCGGCCTGGAGATCCCCTACAAGGCGGTCTACGCCTACGAGGAGGTCCTGGCGGCCTTCCAGGAGGATCCCGCCAGCCGGCTCGGCGTCCAGGCCGCCTACCGGATGCTCGCCGGAGAGCTTGCCGGCGCCCCGATCGATGCGCGCCCCGTCCCGCCACAGGATCGGGAGCGGGTGCTGCGGGACTTCGAGCAGTACGGACCGCCCGCTCCGCGGTCGGTGGCGATCTTTGGGGCGCCCGAGGACCGGCCCTGGGCGGACTGGCTGGTGTCGGTGCTGGGAGCCACCGGGGTGCGGATCCGACCGCTGCCCCCGATGGCGCTGACCCCCGCCGACTTCCCCGCCGTCGAGTCACTGATCGTGATCGGATCACCGCATCTGGGCCCGGACACCCCGGGTGAGTCCCTGGTGCGCGAGCAGATCCAGACCCGGATCCGCCAGCGCGGCTCGCGGGCGGGGGTGGTGGTCGTCGAGGTGGGTTCGATGCGGCTCGACTCCGCCTACCATGGAGCCGAGATCATCTCCCTGCCCGCGCGGAACGAGCGGGACGCGGGGGTCGTGGTCCTCGAAGGGCTGGGGCTGCCCGTTCCGCGGGCCCGACTCGACGACCTGCGGGTGGTCGCNCCCCGGTNCCCGGCCCGCCGGCCCCGCTTCTGGTCGGTGCCGGCCAGGTTCGCCCAGCCGTTCGTCGGACGGCACGCGGTGCTGGACGAGCTGCGCGACCGGCTGCTGCCGGGGGGCCGACCGAGCGGGCTGTGTCCCCTGCTCGGCCCGGACGGCGTCGGGAAGAGCGCCATCGCGGCCGAGTACGCGCACCGGTTCGACTCCGACTACGACATCGTGCACTGGATCTCGGCGGGTGACGCCGCCTCGGTCCGGGCGGGCCTGCGCGACCTCGCCGAGCGGCTGCGTCCCGGCAGCGACGTCCCGGACGCGCAGCGTTCCCCGAGCGAGCAGCTCGAACGGGTCGCCCTGGACGCGCTGCGCCAAGGCGACCCCTCGGCGCGCTGGCTGCTTGTCTACGACGGCGCCGCCGACCCGCGGACGCTGGCCGGGCTGTTGCCCGTCCCGACCGGCAACGGCCATGTCCTGCTGACTTCGGCGGATCCGGCCTGGGACAGTGAACCCGGCGCGTTGTGGGTGGACCCGTTCACCCCGGCCGAGAGCCGGGCGTTCCTGCGCCGGTGGCTGCCCGAGGTCGGTGAGGACCGGCTGGCGACGATCGCCGAGCGGCTACGGCATCAGCCGTCGGGCCTGCGCACTGCGGTCGGGCGGCTTCGCCAGGACCGGCGGGGNGTGCCGGTTGACGATCGTGCCGTCGACGCCTACCTCACCCAGCTCGCCGGGGNCGCACCCGAGCAGGCAACCTGGACGGTGTCGTTCGAGACCCTGCGCACCAGCGACCGCGCGACCCGGCGGGCGGCGGCCCGGCTGCTGGAACTGTGTGCCTTCCTGGCCCCGCAGGGCGTGCCGCTCGCCCTGCTGGAATCCCCGGTGATGCTGCGCCATCTCGCCGAGGCGGTGGGGGACGACGCGATCGCCGACCCGACCGTGCTGCCCGAGCTGTGGGCGGAGATCCGCAAGCCCCGGCTGGCCGAAGTCGACACCGTACCCGACGGTCAGTTCCGCCTCGCCGCGCGCTGGCAGCGGCTCCTCGTCGAACGGATGCAGCCCGCCGAGCGGACCGCCGCCCGCGAGGCGGTGCTCGGCATCTTCGCGGACATCGCCGCGGCCGCTCCGCGGCCCTCGGCCGCCGCGGGCTGGCCGATCTACCGGATGCTGGAGGGTCAGATCCTGGCCTCCGAGGCGATGGAGAGCCCGGCACCCAAGGTTCGGCAGTGGCTGGTGTCCCAGGTGTATGTGATGTGGCNGTCCGGCCGGCTGGAGTTGGGCCGCGGCATCGCCGAGGATGCGTTGCGCAGATGGCGCGACCTGTTCGGAGCGGACGACCCGCTGACCCTGCGGATGGCCGCCCACCTGGCCATGGTGCTCCGCGGTCTGGGACGGTTCCAGGAGGCGTACGACCTGAACACCGACACCCTCGCCCGCCAGCGCCGCCACCTGGGCATTTTCCATCGCCACACATTGATCACCGCGATGAGTTACGGCATCGACATCCGGGAGCTCGGCCGGTACGCCGAGGCAGCCGCGGAGGAGAGCAGCACCCTGGTCGGTTTCCGCGACCGGCTCGGCGACAACCACCTCGACACCCTCATGGCCGCGAGCAACCTCGCGCTGTCCACCTTCCTGGACGGGCGGGCCCGCGAGGCGCTCCACCTGAGCCTGGACACCATGGCGCGGCTACGCCTGGCGGGGGCCGAGGGCACCTCGCAGTTCTGGTGGCTGCAGGCGCGGGCCGGGATCTGCCATCGGGAGCTGGGCGAGCTGGAGCAGGCGGAGCGGTTGCTGCGGGAGGCCGCGACCAACCTCGCCGGCATCGAGGGGGCGACGACGCACCTGACCCTGCGCTGCAACAAGCATCTCGCGGTCGTCCTGCGCCTGCGGGGCAGCCCGGACGCGGCGAGCCGCCTCGCCGGTGAGACGCTCGAGCGCTACACCGAGATCTACGGGGCGTCCGACCTGGGCACCCTGGCCTGCCTGCTGAGCCGTGCCGGCCATCTGCACGCGCTGGGCGAGCACCACCGGGCGTCCGTCGAGGCCGAGTCGTGCCTGCGGGAGTACGAACGTCTCCACGGCCCCGAGCATCCGTTCACGAACATCTGCCGCTCGGATCTGTCCATCTACCTGCGCGCGGACGGGCGGCTGGCGGAGTCCCGCGCACTGGCCGAGCAGGCCCACCTCACGCTGGTCGACGAGCTCTACCAGCACCACCCGTTCGCGCTGGCCGCCGGGGTGAACCACGCCGCGAGCCTGGCGGCCCTCGGCGAGACCGAGGCGGCCCGGGCGCTGGACGAGGATCTGTTGCGCGAATCCGAAATGTCACTGGACAGCAGCCATCCCTACCTCCCGATAATGCGGGAGAACCTGGCGGTCCTCACCGGCCGGCAGGCCGGCGGTGGGCGTGGCCATCGAGAAGTCGACATCGACATCTCCAGCATCTGAGTAGCGTGATGAGGTCGAGCGACGAGTGCACAGTGGCAATCCGCCGGCGGCCGGTCCGCCCGGACCGGGGTTTCCGGTCCGGCGTCGGCCGCTACCCGCCGGGAGCGGCAGAAGGATGAGCTGATGGTGACTGTTCCTGATGATGTTGTCGAACCCCGCATCGTCACCGCGCCGCATGTCGGCGACGAATACAACGGCATCCGGCAGAAGTTCCGCGGGACGGTGGCTGTCACGGGTGCCCAGTATCTCGAGTACTACGTCCACGGATTGCCGACGGTGTCGGCCGATCTTCTGCACCATCCGCGGCTGGCCGACTGTTTCCGTGGTTCACGCACGGTGGAACGGGCCCGCCGGGACTACGAGATCATCGGCCGGCAGCTAAACCACCGGATGACGGAGCTGAACACCTCGCTGGCCGCTCTCGCCAACGGGCGGCTAATCCGGACGGTCTTCGCCGCGCAGGACCGGGCGGTGCTCTACTTCGACGTCGACGAGGGGCAGTACATCGTCGGGGTCTCCCTCGGCGCGGACGCCATCGAGTCCGCTGACCTGACGCTCTCGCGGACCGCGACGGAAATCCGGGCGGCCCGGGGGATCGGCGACCCCAACTACGGCGGCTATCACCGGGGGGACGGCACGTTCCTTCCGTCGCCCACCCGCGCCGACGGTAGCCCGGACACCGGCTCTCATCCATTCGTGTCGTTGCCGAGGCCGTCGGCGCCGGTGTTCGCCNATCCCTGGGCATCGCTGATCAAACGGCGTTGGTCACCCGCCGGGGACTCGCGGGAGGAGGAGTTCCAGGCCCAGGCCGTCAGCGTCCTGAAGCCCGGTGACCTCCAGTACATGGCCCTGGTGCGCGGCGGCACGGTGAGCGCCGCCGACCTGATGGACCACGACGACCTCAACGAATTCTTCGTCGGTCTGAGCCGGGAGGCCCGCCGGGAGGGTCTCGTCAAGGTCGCCGCCAAGTTCCTCGCCCTGAGCGATCTGCTCGACGGTCTGCTGCGATCGGTCCTGAACCGCCGATTGACCCGCACCGTTCTCGACGTGGAGAAGGGTGCGCTGTACTTTCATCGCCTCAGCCGTGACGAGTTCCTGATGGGCGTCACCCTGGATCAGCGTCGGGTGTCCGAAGCCGACCGCCGCTTCCAGCTGCTCGTCCGCCGACTGACGGCTTCGTACGGCTGTTGAAAGGCGCCGGATGACGCCAGGCGAATCCCGTCGATGGACGGGATCATTGTCGATGTCCTCGCGTATTCTTCGTCGAGCAGGTCCCCGCGTCGCGCCGACGCGTACCCGTTGGTGGGGAGGCCCCACATTCATGGCCCACGATCTGATGCCCGTGCCGTCCGGTCTGGTGGATCTCTGCGAGGTCGACGTCGACCGGCTTGCCTCCCTCGCGGGTCCACCCTCGGGAGAATGGCAGCGCTGGATCGCCGCCTGGATCGGCTACCCGGGCAGGCCGCTGCCCGGGGACGTAGCTCTGGCCCTGGGCGGGGATCTGGACCTGACCGACTACCTGCCCAGGACCACATCCTTCGGGGAGATGCCGGACGGCACCGACCCCCCGAAGCCGCCGCGTCTGCCCGGGGCCGCCGCCTGTTCGGGCGGACGGCCCGCGTCCGGTGGCGCCATGACGTCGGGTGGCGCCATGACGTCGGGTGGCGCCATGACGTCGGGTGGCGCCATGACGTCGGGTGGCGCCATGACCCACGCCTCTCGGCGGCTCGTCCGTCCTACCGGATCCGCCCGTCGGGTGGTCTCCCCACCCGTCGCCCGGCATCGGATCACCCCGAGGGACATCGAGGCCGTGGCGGGCGGGTCGCCGGGTGCCGCACCGCTGCGCGAGCTGCTGCGGGGTCAGATCAGCAAACGGATGCTGATGCTGTGGGCGTTGCTGCGCGGCCTTGAGAACGCCGACCTCGACGACGCGACGCGCACCTGCGTAGATGAGGCGCTGCGGGTGCTCGGGGACGCTCAGCGGCGGGCCCGCGACGCCGTCCACGACCTGCTCCTGCACCCGACGATCGGGACCTGGCTCGCCGGCAGCCTGCGGCGGTGCTGGCAGGGGTCGGCCGGACCCGACCTCGACCGCCTCGGTTATGTGGGTGGGATCGCGGTGGCCGCCGCCCTGCGGGCCCGGATGCCGTGCCGGGTGCCGGTGCGGATCATCGACGGGCTGGTGTCGATCCCCACGATGGGCGTCGTCGGGTCGGGGGCCACGAGCGGTTGGGGCGTCGCGCACGTGTCCGACCGGCGGGTGACGCTGCGTGGCAGCGCCGGGNGGGGNCCGGCCGGNGGNGNCGGCTGGNCTCCGGCGCGCATGCTGTCGAGCACTGTCGACGGTCACCGAATCGCACTGACGCTGGAGGACACCGACCCGTTCCGGGCCGCGGACACGCTTCCCCTGCCCGTCGCCGCGCGCTGCGACGAGGCGGCGGCCCGGTGGCAGCGCCTGCTCGACGGCGCCTGGAGTGTGCTCGCGGGCGACGACGGGGTGCGGGCGGAGGAGGCCGCCGCGGTCCTGTCGGCGCTGGTCCCGTTGCGTGAGGTCCCGGACCGGCCCGGCACCGGCGTCACCGTGATCGACGCGCTCGGCGCGCTGATGGTCAGCCCGCCGACCGACGCGCTGTGGCTTGCCATCACCGTCGTGCATGAGGCGGCGCACACCAGACTGGAGATGCTGAGCGATCTTGCGCCCCTGGTCGGCCCGCACGACGGCTCCGTGCACTACGCTCCCTGGCGGCCCGACCCCCGGCCACTCGCCCCGCTGCTGCACGGCGCCTTCGCCTTCGCCCAGATCGCGGCCTTCTGGGCGGGGCGGTGGGCCCGGGACGGCGCCGGGTCGGATCTGGGCGCGGCGTACGAGTTCGCCTGGTGCCGGGACGCGGTCTCGGCGGTGCTGCCCGTGCTGCGGGATGCGGCCGGGCTCACCGAGGCGGGCCGCCGGTTCGTCTCGGCCATGGGCGCCAGGATCGACGTCTGGATCGCCGCCGACCTGCCGATCGCGGCCACTACCACAGCCGCCACCGTGCTGCGCGACGTCGCCGTCGTCTGGCGGCTGCGTAACCGCCGGCCCGACCGCGACCACATCGAGAGATGGGCGCGGGACTGGGCTGCCGGTCGGCCCTGCGGACGGCCGGTAGCGCCGTCGTCCCGCCTCGTCCCCCAGACCGAGCCGTACAGCCCGCACCGCCACGCCCGGCAGGCACTGACCTCGCTGCGGTTCGCCATGCCCGACCGGTTCGCCGGGCTCGCTGGTTCTGCCGGGCTCGATCCGGCGGCCTGGCCCGTCAACGCGACCCTCGGAGACCTGCTCTACGTGCGCGGAGACCTCGGCCGCGCGGCCGAGGAGTTCCGCCGGGAGCTGCAGGCCCGTCCGGGGCGGGCGGAGTCGTTCGCGGGGCTGGCCCTGGTGCTGGCCAGACGGGCCGGGGGACTGGAGCGCCGGCTCTACCTCGACCACCCCGAGGCGTTGCTGGCCCTGAGCGTCCGGATCAGGGAGCTGACCGGCTCCACCCCTGACCCGCGCACGCTCGCGCGGTGGATCGCGGCGGGAGGCCCCGGTTACCCGGATCGCTCGTGGCGATCTCTCAAGACGAGGCCGCTACCGGTCGGTGCCCGGCGATAACCCGACGGCGGGGATGTCGGCTGGGATGCCGTCCCGCCGGCCGCATCCCGCTCCGTTCGCGATGACGCATTCGGCGAATCCGGAACAGCGAGTTTCCGCGGGCCGCGTTGACTTCGTGCGCACTCCAAGTCCTAACGTCTTCGTATGGCCACGATCGAGGCGCTCACGGTGACGTCCTCCCCTCCGGCCGTGACGCCGTCTCCGGCCGTGACGCCGTCTCCGGCCGTGACGCCGTCTCCGGCCATGGTGGCGGAGCCGGATCAGGGCTGGTGCGCGCGGTTGGACCCGGCGGTCCGCCCGGATGGATGCGACCGGTCCGTTGATCCGTTCGCGGTCGGTCCGGGGGGTGCACCAGAGGCCGCCGGGACCCTCACGATCGCCGAGGCCGCCGCGGCCACCGGAGTCANCGCGCACACGCTGCGGTACTACGAGCGGGCGGGGCTGATGCGGGACCCGGTCGCCCGTGCCTCGTCGAGCCATCGGCGCTACACCGTCGAGGACGTCCGCTGGGTCACGTTCCTGACCAAGCTGCGGCTCACCGGCATGCCGATCCGGGAGATGGCGCGCTACGCCGAACTGGTGCGCGCCGGGGAGGGGAACGAGGCGGAGCGTCTCGCCCTGCTGACCGAGCATCGCCGCCGGGTCCTGGCGCGCCTCGACGAGGTGCAGNGCAACCTCACCGCCATCAACGTCAAAATCAGCATTTATCAGGACATCTACCAGGAGAGGGTCGTCCGCTGATGCGCAGGGTCGCACTAGGAAGCCAGGGCCTGGAGGTCTCCGTCCAGGGTCTGGGCTGCATGGGAATGTCGGAGTTCTACGGCGCTGGCGACGACGCCGAGTCGGTCGCCACCATCCACCGGGCGCTCGACCTCGGGGTGACGCTGCTGGACACGGCGGACATGTACGGCCCGTACCGCAACGAGGAACTCGTGGGGCGGGCGATCGCCGGCCGCCGGGACGAGGTGGTGCTGGCCACCAAGTTCGGCATCATCCGTGACCCCGCCGACCCGACGGCGCGGGGGATCAACGGCCGTCCGGAGTACGTGCGCTCGGCCTGCGACGCATCCCTGCGTCGCCTCGGCGTCGACCACATCGACCTGTACTACCAGCACCGGGTCGACCCGAAGACGCCGATCGAGGATACCGTCGGCGCGATGGCCGAGTTGGTCAGCGCCGGCAAGGTGCGCTACCTCGGGCTCTCGGAGGCGGCACCGGCCACCATCCGTCGTGCCCACGCCGTCGCCCTGATCACGGCCCTGCAGACCGAGTACTCGATCTGGTCCCGCGAGCCGGAGGCCGAGATCCTGCCGACCCTGCGGGAACTCGGCATCGGGTTCATCTCCTACAGCCCGCTCGGGCGTGGCTTCCTGACCGGCACCTTCCGCTCGGCCGCGGACTTCGCCGCCGACGACTTCCGCCAGCACCTGCCGCGGATGCACGGCGACAACTTCGACGCCAACCTCGCCGTGCTCGCCGAGATCGAGAAGCTTGCCGCGGAGAAGAACGTGACCCCCGCGCAGCTCGCGCTGGCGTGGGTGCACCACCAGGGCGACGACGTCGTGCCGATCCCCGGCACGAAGCGGCGCCGCTACCTGGAGTACAACGTCGCAGCCACCAGCATCACGTTGACGGCCGCCGAGGCGGAGCGGTTGGGTGCGGCGGGGGCGGGCGTGGCGGGCCCCCGCTATCCCGACATGTCATCCGTCAACGGATAGCGAGGCCCGGTCGAGTCCGCCGCGGTGGCGGGTGCCGCGCCGCCCGATTCCCCGATGGTGGCGGGGGAGCCGTGAGAACGGGAGCCGTGACGCGTGAGGTGGCCCGCCACCTGTCCTCCGCCGGCCCTGCTGCCCGCCGGCCCTGCTGCCCTGCGACTTGGCCGGACCGGCCGGACCCGGCGATCTCAGGCGTCGCCGGTGGGACCGTCCTCCAGGTCGCCCTCGGTACGCAGGTACAGCTCCTGCAGCGCGTCGAGGGTCGCAGCCTCCGGGTGCTCCCACAGGCCGCGCGCCGCGGCCTCCAGCAGCCGTTCGGTGATGCCGTGCAGCGCCCAGGGGTTGGACTCGGCGAAGAACTTCTGGTTCTCCGGGTCCAGTGCGTAGGTTGCGGCGAGCCGTTCGTACATCCAGTCCGCGACCACGCCGGCGGTGGCATCGTAGCCGAACAGGTAGTCGACGGTGGCGGCCATCTCGAACGCCCCCTTGTAGCCGTGCCGGCGCATCGCCGCGAGCCACCGCGGGTTCACCACCCGGGCGCGGAAGACCCGGGAGGTCTCCTCGGACAGCGTTCGGGTGCGGACCGCCTCCGGCCGGGTGCTGTCGCCAATGTAGGCAGCCGGCGCCCGGCCGGTCAGCGCGCGTACGGTTGCGACCATGCCGCCGTGGTACTGGAAGTAGTCGTCGGAGTCGGCGATGTCGTGCTCGCGGGTGTCGACGTTCTTCGCGGCGATGGCGATCCGCCGGTAGGCCGACTCCATGTCCTCCCGGGCGGGGGTGCCGTCGACCCCGCGGCCGTAGGCGTAGCCGCCCCACGTCGCGTATACCTCGGCGAGGTCGGCGTCATCGCGCCAGTTCCGGCTGTCGATCAGAGGCAGCAGCCCGGCGCCGTACGCCCCCGGCCGGGAGCCGAAGATACGCAGGGTGGCCCGCCGTTCGTCGCCGTGCCCGGCGAGGTCCGCACGGGCATGGGCGCGCACGAAGTTGTCCTCGTCGGTCTCGTCGAGGCCGGCGGCGAGCCGGACCGCGTCGTCGAGCATCGCCACCACGTGCGGGAACGCGTCCCGGAAGAAGCCGCTGATGCGCACGGTGACGTCGATGCGGGGCCGGCCGAGCTCGGCGAGGTCGATCGGTTCGAGCCCGCTGACCCGCCGCGACGCTTCGTCCCAGGTCGGACGGATGCCGAGTAGGGCGAGCACCTCGGCCACGTCGTCGCCGGAGGTGCGCATCGCGCTGGTTCCCCAGGCGGACAGGCCCACCGACTCGGGCCAGGTGCCGGTGTCGGCCCGGTACCGATCGAGCAGGGAGGTCGCCATTGCCTGGCCCGTCTCCCAGGCGAGCCGGCTGGGGATGGCCTTCGGGTCGACCGAGTAGAAGTTCCGCCCGGTGGGCAGCACGTTGACCAGACCCCGCAGCGGCGAGCCGCTGGGACCGGCCGAGACGTAGCCGCCGTCGAGGGCGTGCAGCACGGCGGTGACCTCGTCGGTGGTCCGGGCGAGCCGCGGCACGATCTCCGTGGCGGCGAACCGCAGCACGGCCGCCACCGTCTCCCGGACCGGGTCGGTCTCCGCGTCCGCGTCCATGCCTGCCGGGCCGTGGACTTTCCTTGCCTTTCCAGAGGCTTTTGTGTCCGGTTTATCCCTCTGGATAGGCAAGGGGGGCAAGGGGGGCAAGGGGATGGTCGCTGGCGAGGGAGGGGGGACGAGGACGGTCGTCACCACGTCGGATGCGGCCGACGGGTCCCAGGCGCGTTCCTCCATCGCCGTTACCAGGGCGAGCGCCGTCGCCTCGGCGGCGTCGACCGTGCCGCGGGCCGCCCGGTCGTCCTCGACGAGCCCGAGGGCCTCCCGCAGCCCCGGCAGGGTGACGCGCCCGCCCCACATCTGCCGGGCCCGCAGCATCGCGAGCACCAGGTTGATCCGCGCCCCGCCGGTCGGTGCTTCGCCGAGCACGTGCAGGCCGTCGCGGATCTGCGCGTCCTTCACCTCGCACAGCCACCCGTCGACGTGCAGCAGGAAGTCGTCGAACTCGGCGTCGTGCGGCCGGTCGGTCAGTCCCAGGTCGTGATCGAGCCGGGCGGCCTGGATCAGCGTCCAGATCTGCGCCCGGATGGCCGGCAGCTTCGCCGGATCCATGGCGGCGATGGTGGCGTGCTCGTCGAGCAGCTGTTCCAGGCGGGCCAGGTCGCCGTAGCTCTCCGCGCGGGCCATCGGCGGAACCAGGTGATCGACCAGGGTCGCGTGCGCCCGGCGCTTCGCCTGCGTGCCCTCGCCCGGGTCGTTGACGAGGAACGGGTAGATCAACGGCAGGTTGCCGATCGCCGCGTCGGTCGGACAGGACGCGGACATGCCCACGGTCTTGCCGGGCAGCCACTCCAGCGTCCCGTGCTTACCCAGATGGACGACGGCGTGCGCGCCGAAGCCGCCGGAACTATCGGAGCCGCCGGAGCCGCCGGAGCCGCCGGCGAGCCACCGGTAGGCGGCGAGGTAGTGGTGGCTCGGCGGCAGGCCGGGATCGTGATAAATGGCGACCGGGTTCTCCCCGAAGCCGCGTGGCGGCTGGACCAACAGCACGATGTTGCCGGCCTGCAGCGCGGCGAGCACGATCTCCCCGTCCGGATTCGCGGACCGGTCGACGTACAGCTCGCCGGGCGCGGGCCCCCAATGCCGTTCGACGCTCTCCCGCAGGTCGGCGGGCAGGGTGTCGAACCACGCCCGGTACCGCGCCGCGCTGATCCGGACCGGGTTGCCGGCGAGCTGCTCCTCGGTCAGCCAGGCCGGATCCTGCCCGCCCGCGGCGATGATCGCGTGGATCAGGGCGTCACCGTCCTCGGCCGTGACCCCCGGCAGCGCGTCCGGGCCGTCGTCGGGCCCGATGTCGTATCCAGCCGCGCGCATCGCCCGCAGCAGGCGCACGACGCTCGCCGGGGTGTCGAGGCCCACCGCGTTGCCGATCCGGGAGTGCTTCGTCGGGTAGGCCGAGAGCATGAGCGCCACCCGGCGTTCGGCCGGTGGGACGTGCCGCAGCCGGCCGTGCGCGACGGCGATGCCGGCCACCCGGTCGGCGCGTTCGGTGTCGGCGACGTAGCTTGTCAGCCCATCCGCATCGATCTCCTTGAAGGAGAACGGCACGGTGATCAGGCGCCCGTCGAACTCGGGGATCGCCACCTGTGTCGCCGCGTCCAGCGGGGACAGCCCGTCGTNCGACTCCGCCCACGTCGCCCGGCCGCTGGTCAGGCACAGTCCCTGCAGGATCGGGATGTCCAGCGCGGCCAGCGCGCCGACGTCCCACGCCTCGTCGTCGCCTCCGGCGCAGGAGTGCGCCGGCTGGCTGCCACCCGCGGCGAGCACGGTGACGATCAGCGCGTCCGCCCGCCCGAGGGTGGCGAGCAACTCGGGTTCGGCGGCGCGCAGCGACGCGCAGTACACCGGCAGCGGATCCCCGCCGGCACGCTCGACCGCGGCACAGAGTGCCTCGACGAACGCGATGTTCCCGGCGACGTGGTGCGCGCGGTAGTACAGGACACCGATGACCGGCCGCACCGCGTTCCCCGCGAGGACGTCCGGGACGTCCCGGCTGGCTGATGCGTCCGGGGTGGCTGATGCGTCCCGGCTGGCTGATGCGTCCGCGGCCCGGTCGAGCACNCCCCAGGCCGGGATGGTCACCGGTGGGGCGAATCCGGTACCGGACAGTAGCAGGGTGTCGGCGAGGAATCGGTGCAGCTCGCCGAGGTTGGCCGGACCGCCCTGGGTTAGGTAGGCGTGTGCCTCGGCACAGATGCCGCCGGGCACCGTGGAGACGGCCATGAGCTCCGCGTCCGGGGTCTGTTCGCCACCGAGCACGACCACCGGGCGCGGGCCGGCGAGCAGCGTGTCGAGCCCCTCCTCCCAGGTCCGCCGGCCGCCGAGGATGCGCACCACGACCGCATCGGCACCGCTGGTCAGCGCCGGGAGATCGGCGACGGAGAGCCGGGCCGGGTTGGCGAGGCGGTAGCTGGCTCCGCTCGCCCGCGCGGAGAGTAGGTCGGTGTCGGACGTCGACAGCAGCAGGACGACCGCGTCAACCTCCGTCTCCCCGGCTCCTGGTGTCTCCCCGGCTTCGCGGGCGAACGCGGTCGACGGATCGTCGGAAGGGTCGTCGGACGGATCGGTGGGAGGAGTCTGCACAGGCGACATGGTGATGCCTTTCCCGGGGGTCCACGCCCCGCGTCGGTGGCCGTGCCTGGGGCGCACTCCCCGGTGACGGTGGCGGGACCGCACCGGATTCGCACCGGATTCGCACCGGACTTCCTCGCCGTTCGCCGCTCGTGGCCCCGTCACGATCGCAGAGAGGTGGGCGGTGTTGTCAAGCACTCCGCTGTCGTCGTGACAAAGAAACGATCAACCGGCATCGCCCGAGTCCGGCACGTATGCTCCGCCGGTGCCCACCAGTCCGCGGGAGCGTGTCCGCGACGCCTGCCCCGGTGTGCTGACGACGCATCCGGCCGCGGACGGCGCGCTCGCGCGGCTGCGGCTGCCCGGGGGCCGGCTGACCGCCGCCGCGGCGAAGACCCTCGCCGGCTGCGCGCGGGAGTTCGCCGACGGCCACCTTGAGCTCACCTCCCGGGCGAACGTGCAGCTACGCGGCCTGGCCGACGGCACGGCCGAGGAGCTCGCCGCCCGGGTGAGCGCGGTTGGCCTGCTGCCCTCGACGACGCACGAGCGGGTCCGCAACATCGTGGGCTCGCCGCTGTCCGGACGCGGCGAGGCCGGCTGCCGGGACATCGCGCCGGTCGTCGCCGAGCTGGACCGCCGGCTGTGCGCGGATCCGGCTCTCGCCGCGCTGCCCGGCCGGCTGCTGTTCGCCGTCGACGACGGCAGCGGGGACCTGGCCGGGCTGCCCGCGGACCTCGCGCTGCGCGCCCTGCCTTCCGGGGAGATGCTGCTGGCCGTCGCGGGCGCGACCCGCGCGCTGCGGTTGCCCGTCCACGTCGCCGTACCCGCGCTCCTCGCCGCGGCGCGGGCCTTCATCGAGGCCCGCGCCGCGGCGGGCACCGCCGCGACGGCCTGGCGGATCGCCGAGTTGCCGGGCGGACCGGGCGGACAGGACGGCCTGCTCGCGGCTGCCGCGACCGAGGCCGGGGTCGTTGGGATCGTCCAGGCCGCTGGAATCGCTCAGGCTGCTGGGAGCGCCACCGTTCGGGCCGGCGCGTGGCCCGGTCCGCATCCGCAGCGTGATGGCCGCCGGGCGTTGACCGTGCTCGTCCCCCTGGGGCGGCTGAGCGCCGACCAGCTCGACCTGCTCACCGCCGCCGCGGCGGCCGGTGGTGGTGACGGTGCTGGCGGAGCGGGCGATGCCGAAGACGGCGTCCTGGTTGTGACGCCGTGGCGGTCCGTCGTGCTCCGCGATCTCGACCCGGCCGAGGCTACCCGGTGGTCGGGGGCGGCGGCGGACGCGGGCCTGGTCGTCGATCCGGCATCATCCTGGGTCGGCGTGACGAGCTGTGCCGGTCGGCCGGGATGCGCCCGGGCGTTGGCGGATGTCCGCCGCGACGCGGCGGTGTCCGTGCGGATCCGAGCTGACGANCCGTCGGCGCCGACGCACCCGGCCGGGAGGCCGCGAGCCCTCCCACCCGTCCCGGTTGGCCCGGCCCTCGCGCCGGTGCACTGGTCGGGTTGCGAGCGGCGCTGCGGGCAACCGGGAGGACGGGTGGTGGAGGTTGTGGCGACCGGGTCCGGCTACCGGATCCGTCGGACGGGTCTCGGAGCCGCCGCCGTCGCATCCGTCGGAGCGGATGGCGGTGAGGCGACGGTCGTGTCGTCGAGCCCCGTCGACGGTCACCGGGACCTGGCCGCGGCCGTCAGGTCGGCGAGGAGGCTGGCATGAACGGCGCATCAGACATGAGCGGTGTGCAACGTTACGACTACGTTCGCGACGGCGCGGAGATCTACCGTCGGTCGTTCGCGACGATCCGGGCCGAGGCGCGTCTCGATCGACTGCCCGGTGACGTCGCCCGGGTCGCGGTCCGCATGATCCACTCCTGTGGAATGGTGGATCTCGTCGACGATCTCGCTTTCACCCCCGGCGTGGTCGCGGCGGCGCGCGCGGCGTTGCTGGCCGGCGCCCCGGTGCTCTGTGACGCGCAGATGGTGGCGGCCGGTGTGACCCGCCGTCGGCTGCCCGCCGCGAACGAGATTCTCTGCCTGCTCGGTGATCCCCGGGTGCCGCGGCTCGCCGAGCGGCTGGGCACCACCCGCAGCGCCGCGGCGGTGGATCTGTGGGCGGATCGACTCGCCGGCTCCGTGGTGGCGGTCGGGAACGCTCCGACAGCGCTGTTCCGCCTGCTGGAACTCGTCGCGGCCGGAGCCGGGCGACCGGCGGCGGTGCTCGGCGTGCCCGTGGGGTTCATCGGCGCCGCGGAGTCCAAGCAGGCCCTCGTGGATGATCCGGCCCGGTTGGAGTATCTCGTCGTGCACGGTCGGCGGGGCGGCAGCGCGATGGCGGTCGCCGCGGTCAACGCGATCGCGAGCGAGGAGGATTAATGGTGCCGTCGAAGGGCCGGCTGTGGGGAGTCGGGGTTGGACCGGGGGATCCCGAGCTCGTCACCCTCAAGGCGGCCCGCCTGATCCGTGACGCCGACGTGATCGCCTACCACAGCGCCCGGCACGGCCGCAGCATCGCCCGGTCGGTCGCCGCGAGCCAGCTGCGCGGCGACCAGATCGAGGAGGCGCTGGTCTACCCGGTCACCACCGAGACGACCTCCCACCCCGGTGGCTACCGCGGCGCGATCGACGAGTTCTACGAGGACTGCGCCAAGCGGCTGGCCGTCCACCTCGACGCCGGCCGGGACGTCGTGGTCCTCAGCGAGGGTGACCCGTTCTTCTACGGCTCGTTCATCCACCTGCACCGGCGCCTCGCCGACCGGTACCCGACCGAGGTCGTGCCGGGGGTGACGTCCCTGTCGGCGGGGTGCGCGGTGCTCGGCCGGCCGCTGGTCGAGGGCAACGAAGTCCTCACCGTGCTGCCGGGCACGCTGCCGCCGACGGTCCTCGCCGAGCGTATCGCCGGCACGGACACCGCCGTCGTGCTCAAGATGGGACGGACCTTCCCGGGGGTCCGGGACGCCTTCACCGCCGCGGGACGTCTCGCGGACACCTGGTACGTGGAACGGGCCACCACCTCCGGCCAGCGCATCGCCCCGCTCGGTGCGGTAGACCCGGCCACGGTGCCGTACTTCTCGCTNGCGGTACTGCCGAGCCCGGTCCGGGGGCCGGACGATCCGGCGCCGCTGCGCGCGTCGCAGGCGGGCTGGGTACCAACGGCGCCCACCGTTGGTAAGGCTGGCGCCGTTGGTACCGGCGGCACGCCCGGCGCGGGGGAGGTCGTCGTGGTGGGCCTCGGACCGGGCGCCGCGGGCTGGTTGACGCCGCAGGCCGCCGAGGCGCTGGCCGCCGCCGACGACCTCATCGGCTACGGCCCCTACCTCGACCGGGTGCCGGTCGATCCACGCCAGCGCCGGCACGCCTCGGGGAACACCGTCGAGGCCGAGCGCGCCGAGCTCGCCCTCGAACTGGCGGCCGGCGGCGCGAACGTCGCCGTGGTCTCCTCCGGTGATCCCGGGGTCTTCGCGATGGCCACGGCCGTCGTCGAGGCCGCGGCGGCGGAGCGGTTCGCGGGCGTCGAGGTGCGGGTCGTGCCCGGGCTGACCGCCGCGCAGGCGGTGGCGAGCCGGGTCGGGGCGCCACTCGGCCACGACTTCTGCGTGCTGTCGCTGTCCGACCGACTCAAGCCGTGGGAGGTCATCGAGCGGCGGCTGCGGGCGGCGGCCGCGGGCGACTTCGTCCTGGCGCTGTACAACCCGGCTTCCCGTACCCGTCGCCATCAGCTGGAGCGGGCCCACGAGGTGCTGCTCGAACACCGCCCCTCGGACACGGTGGTGGTTATCGGCCGGGATGTCGGCGGTCCCACCGAGAGCATCACCGTGACGAGCCTCGGTGCGTTCGACCCGGCCGAGGTCGACATGCGCTGCCTGCTGCTCATCGGCTCGTCGACGACCCGGGTGGTGCGCCGTGGCCCCGGCCGGGACCTCGTGTTCACCCCACGTCGTTACCCGGTCACCTAGCCTCCGGTCACCTAGCCTCCGGTCACCTGGGCCCCGGTCACCTGGGCCCCGGTCACCTGGGCCATGGTGGTGCGACCCAGGCCACGGCGGCGTCGACATCGTCGACCGCGGCCACCCCGGGTGGCAGCGGCGGGCGGNCGNCCATGACGACCNGCNGACCNAGGNCCCNGGCGGCGGCGNGCTTCGCCGCGGTCATCGTTCCGCCACTGTTCTTGGTCACGAGGACGTCGACGCGGTGCCGGCGCAGCAGGGCGGTCTCCCCGGCGACGTCGAACGGCCCACGATCGAGGATGACGGTCAGTCGTGGCGGTACCGGGCCGGTCGGCGGCTCGACCGACCGGGCCAGGAACCAGGGCCGGTGCAGGCCGGCGAACAGGGCGAGGTNNNTNNG
>NZ_JPGU01000019.1:1160-15962 GCF_000732115.1 Frankia sp. CeD | reverse complement strand
GGTCAGGAACACCCGTGGGGCTGGATCGGAATGCGGGCGCGGTCCGGGTAGGACGAACCGGTCGAGCAGGGCGACCGCGCCGGCCAGCGACGGGACCCGGCGCCAGTCGTCGCCGGGCTGCTCGCGCCAGCTCGACCGGCGCAGGACGAGCAGCGGAACGCCGGTGGCGCGCGCGGCCTGTGCGGCGTGCGTGGTCATCGTCGCGGCGAACGGGTGGGTCGCGTCGACCACCGCATCGATCCGTTCGGCCCGCAGGTAGTCGGCCAGGCCCGCCGCCCCGCCGAAGCCGCCGATCCGGATTTGGCAAGACGGTGGCAGCGCAGGCTCGCGGACTCGACCGGCCAACGAGTAGACGATCTCGATGCGTTCCGTGCCGGCGGGATCCGGGGAGCCGAGCCTGGTCGCCAGGCGGCGCGCCTCCCCGGTTCCGCCGAGCAGCAGCAGGCGGCGTGCCCCGGTCACCGAGCCCCGGGGGCGCCCGGTCACCGAGCCCGAGGGGCGGGATCCGGGCCACACGGCGCGGCGTTTGCCGGGGAGGCCTGGGAAACCGGGGAGGCCGGGGGAACGGACGACACGCATCCGTCCGGTCCGAAGCGTTCCCGGGAGTACAGGTAGCTGTCCCGGAAACCCTCCGCGGCCAGGGCGCGACCCACGATGATCACGGCCGTCCTGGTGAGCCCCGCGGCCCGCGCCCGACCGGCGATGTCGGCGAGCGTGCCGCGCAACACGATCTCGTCGGCCCGGCTGGCCCAGGCGACGACGGCTGCCGGGCAGTCCGTACCGTAGTTCGGCACGAGCTCGGCGACGAGCGTCTCGATACGGTGCACGGCCAGGTGCAGCACGAGGGTCGCCCCCGACCGGCCGAGGGTGGCGAGGTCCTCGCCGGGCGGCATGGGACTGGACAGCACGGCCGTGCGGGTCAGCACCACGCTCTGGGCGACGCCGGGAACCGTCAGCTCCCGGCGCAGCGACGCCGCCGCCGCGGCGAAGGCGGGGACACCCGGCGTCACGTCGTAGGCGATCCCGGCCGCGTCGAGCCGGCGCATCTGCTCGGCGACGGCGCTGTAGAGCGACGGGTCGCCGGAGTGCAGGCGGGCGACGTCGTGACCGGCGGCGTCGGCCGCGACCAGCTCCGCGACGATGTCGTCCAACGGCATCCGGGCGGTGTCGACGAGACGGGCCCCGGGCGGGCAGTGTGCCAGCAGCTCGACCGGGACGAGACTGCCGGCGTACAGGCAGACCGGGCAGGATGCGATCAGATTCCGGCCGCGGACGGTGATGAGGTCGGCGGCGCCCGGTCCGGCCCCGATGAAGTGCACGGTCACGCCGGCCCCCGCCGGTTGTCTCCGGGCAGCTGGACGTCTCCGGGCAGCTCGGCGGCGGGGGCGGCGGACGCTCGGCGCATGCTGCTGGGCACAACCGGGCACGCTAGCAGGACGCCGGCGGCGGCGAGCCCCCTCGGGGACGCTCCGGCACGGGCGTCGCTGGGCGTCGCGATCCGGCTGCTCGCGCACTGACGGGAAGCCGGACACCGCCCTCCGGAACGTCAGAGAGACCGCGGCCGCCGCGCCGCCACCCCCTCACCGGTTGCGGCGTGGGCCGTGGCCGCAGGCCGTGACCTGCGCCGCGGCCTCGTCCCTGCCAGCGGACGCCGGCTCGGTCCGCACCGGGTCACCCGGCGACGGGCCGGGCTGCGACGGGTTGGTCGGTGTGCCGTCCTCGTCGGAGCCGGCCCGCGCGACGGTGGCCGGGGTGCCGGTGTACAGCGGCGGTAGGGTGGTCAGCCCCCGAACCGTCGCGGGCCGGAAGATCCGTCGTTTCCGCCACACGAACAGTCCGGCCGCGATGGCCAGGACACCGCGGCCGTTGATTGTGTAGAGCGCGATCCCGCCNTCGTACTGCAGGATCGCGGCCACCAGCGCCAGCAGGCCCAGGAGAGCCGCTGGATGGCGACATTCGCGCAGCGCGTACTCCAGTCGGACGAGGACGAATCCTGCCAGAGCCGCGAGGGTCACCATCCACGGCGGACCGCCGATGGGCAGCAGCTCACCGAGCTGGGTGGGCAGGCGGTCGAACGCGTTGGTGATCCCGTAGGTGTCGGACAGGCGCGTCTTGAGGGAACGCGACTCCAGGTCGGAATTCAGTTTGTCGGGATTGAGAAAACGCGGGACGGCGATGTTGACGTCGTTCCACAGGGTTACCGGACCGATGGGCGGAGAACCGTCGCGGAGCCGTCGCAGGATTATCGACGGGTAGGAGTTCCCGTCCAGGCGGACCCCGAGGTCTCCCACCTCGCCCGGGTTTATCCCGCCTTCCAGATGGGTCAGACCGGAGGCCAGGGCCTGCAGGCGCTGCCCGGGACCCACGCTGTACCCGAACACCTGCCGGCCCGCGTCCGCGCGTGCCCCGTAGATGACGACGTAGGCCAGAACCACGAGCGCGACGACCGAGACGAGCTGCCGTCGGCGTATGGGAATCCCGACGATGGACAGTAGGTAGATCNCCGCNCCCGCGGCTATCGCCACCGGCAGCCGCTGCCCCGCCAGTGTGTGCAACGTACACTGGACGCCGAGCACCGGGAGGAATCCGCGGCCCTTCGTCCGCACGAGCACGGCGAAGCTTCCCAGGGCGAGGCCGACGACCAGGAACTGCGTCGCGAAGCCGCTGACGAGGTAGGGACTGCCGGTGACCGTCGAGGGGTCCGCGTGGCCGGGCGAGGTGTTCCTGCCGACCGCTGTCACGGCCACCGCAGCCAGGGCCAGCGGAGTCAGGACCCGCCAGTCGAAGAAGTCCAAGACTTCCTCCCGGCGGAAACCGGTGGACGGCGGCGTGCGCGGGGTCGCGAAGCGATNACCGAAAGCGAACGCGAGCAGGGAGAACCCGACCAGAACGGTGTAGGCCGCGACGTCGGACTCCGTGGTCAACAGCCGGTTGTCACTGTAGGACGGCACCAGGACCTGCAGGACCTCCGTCACCCCGTGGTAGACGATGGCGGCACCGACGAACATCAGCCCGAGACTGGACACGGCGTGCCGGCCCCGACCGCGAACCACCACGACCAAGGCGAGCCCCTGCAGCAGCAGACCCAGCGCTAGCGTGGCCGACACTCCGCACCTCCGCCCGTCGTGCCGGGTGCTCTCCGGGGGAGCCCCGGTCCGATGGTGACCGGCCCGGGCGACCCGAACCGCGCCATCCTTCCCGCATGGTGAACAGGCTTGATAAATCCGTTTACAGACGATTTCTGNACGGCCGCCGTTGCACGTCTGCTTCCGGCGTTGNGCTGAAGACCGTCGACCGGATAGCTCCGCGTGCTGCCCATGAACATCTCCGGACCGATCTCTACCAGGCCGCAGCCCAGATCTTCGTCGACCTCGTGGAGTACACCGACTCCCCACGGGCCTGAGCCGGGCCGGTGGTGGACGGGCCGGGTCACGACGCCGCGGGTGGGGGGCCTCGCGGTTGGCGCCCCGCAGCGCCAGCGTCATGATCCTGCGTTCCGGGGGTTGCTCCGGAATGGCCGCGGCGGTGTCGGTTGTTCGGTCGGGACGGTCGGGACGGTCGAATCTGTCGGGACGTTCGAAGGGGATGGGCTCGCGCACCGGCATCGCCGCGTCCCCCCGGACGACGACGAGCCCGTCCAGTACCTCCTCCAGCAGCGGCGCCGCCGTCACGTCGACCGCGGCCGCACCGGTGATGACCGCACAGAGGATCCACCGCGGCCCCTCGATGCCGAAGATGCGGGCGGGCAGGCGGCCGACGGCCGTGTCGAGCGGCATGCGCAGCTCGGGGCCGTAGGGCCCGTCCTCGTCGTTCCATTCCGTGTCCTCCGGTGCCGAGAGCACCAGGTCCTCGCGGATCGACGCCCACAGGCCGCCGCTGCGCGGGGCGGCGAGGACGGACAGCTCCAGGACGGATGTCCCGTCCATCGCGGCCAGGGTGGGCATCGGCCCGGAGGCCGAGACCCGGATCCGGGTGCCGTTCACCCGCGGCACCACGAGAGCTCCGAAATCCGCTCGCGCCCGGCCGTCATCGGGCGCGTCCACCGCGTCGAACGGACCCCGGCCCAGCCGGGCGCCCCCGCTCGTCGTGGCGCTGGTTCCCGTGGCACCGGTTCCCGTTTCACCGGGCTTCCTCGCGTCACCGTCGCCCTTACCGGCCGCGGTACCGGCCCCGGTACCGGCCCCGGTGCCGGCATGGTCGTCCGGCTCCGGCTGCGCCGACTTTCGGCGCCGACGGTGGATGAGTAGCCCTCCTAGCATCCTGACCACCTCCCAGGAAGAAGCTTGGAGTGGCTGATGGATTACTTAAGGTAGGCGCGCCGCTGGTGGGGCCGGGAGATTCCCCGGGAGGTTGGCCGGGCCGCAACGTCCTCGGATCGGCCCTGATGGAGGCACGCGACAGGTCGCGGGCGGTGTACGGCCCCCGCGATGTGCCCGAGTAAATCGCGCAACGGGATGGCCGGGCGCTGAGTTGTCCGGGACCATCGGACAGGTGTCAGTTCCACATCAGAAGGCGTCGCTGCCTAAGTCCTGGATGGTCTCCGAGTCACTGAGCGGAGGGATGAAGCTCCCTTTCGTTGTCGGCCTGGACGACTCGGACACGCCCTACGACGTCGTCGACGCACTCGCCCTGGCTCCTTTCACAACCGGTGAGCAGCCCTGGGCCCGCAGTGCCCGGGTCGACCGGCTCCGGCCGGGAGCCACGCTGCTGCCGTCAGGGGCAAGGGTCCTGCGCGCGGTTGTCGAGGAGTCCCGCGATTCACGTCTCGCGGTCGGCGAGGGCTGGACAGTGCGAGCCGTGCGCTGGCGCGGCGGGGGTGGTGAGGTGACCGTCACCGCGGTGAGCGAACAGCTCGCCCGGGTGGTGATCGAGGACGTGCTCCGCTCGTCCGTCGCCGAGAGCGGTGCGGACAACGCCGTCAACATGGGTTTCTGGTATCTGTCCAGTCAACGTGGTCCGATCCGGACCAGCCGCCGGACGGCCACCACGACGTGGGCTTCGNTCCGCGCCAACTACGCGTCGGCCGCCGTGGGCCCGCTCGACCGGCTCATGGCGGTTCGCCGGGACAACGTGGTCGGCCGCCTGATCCTCCTGCATGGTCCGGCGGGAACCGGGAAGACGACCGTGCTGCGGGCCCTGGCGAACGAATGGCGATCCTGGTGCCAGGTCGACTGCGTCCTGGATCCCGAGGCGCTGTTCGCCGATCCCGCCTACCTGATGGAGGTCGCGATCGGCTTCGACGACGACGGGGACCCGGAGGGGGAGAGCGCCGACGCCCGCGGCGCCGACGGCGGGGGTACCGACGGCGGGNTCGCGTGGGCCGGGGATGCGGACAGCGGCGATGCCGGGTCCGGGGATGCGGACAGTCATGGTGCCCAGGCCGCGGCGACCGACCGCATGGGCGAGCCACCCGCCCACCGGTGGCGGCTGCTGGTGATCGAGGACTGCGACGACCTGATCCGTGGGGACGGCCGGGGTGCGGCTGGCCAGCAGCTCTCTCGACTGCTGAACCTCACCGATGGTCTGGTCGGGCAGGGCCGCGAGGTGTTGGTCGCCCTGACCACGAACGAGGATCTGCTGCGCATGCATCCCGCGGTTGTCCGTCCCGGCCGCTGTCTTGCCCAGATCGAGGTGGGAGCCCTGCCACACACCGAGGCGGTGTCCTGGCTGGGCTCCGCGGAGGGAGTCCGGTCGAGCATGACGCTGGCGGAGCTGTTCGCCCTGCGGGACGGCCGGGGCCTGCCGCGGCCCACCACCACGGACGCCCGCCACGGCATGTACCTGTGACGGCTGCGCGCCGTACTCCCGATTCGGGCCCGCCTGGCCGGGAGCGGGCCGGGTAGTCCCGCCGGCCCGACGGCGCCGCGCCCTGCGCGGTGCCGTCGGGTGGCCGGACCGTCCCGGTCGGACGCCACCGGTCAGGCATCGCTAAAGTTAGCCACCGGGGAGCAACCGGTGTATTTCGGATCGCCGGATCCTGGTCTTGGTCTCGGTCGTGGGTGAATGTCGGTGAAGGGGTGAATGTCGGTGAAGGGGTGAAGGTCCGGCAACGGCAACGGGGATCGGCCGTCTGCCCGACGGTCCCCGCCGCCGTCTGCCTTGACGACGAGGTTAGCGGTCGTTAACTTGGGGGCGTTGTTTCGGGGCCCGACGTCCACTCGTGGGGGTGACTGTGAGCGCAGCACGCGCCGGAACCATCGCGGGTCGGCGGTCCGACGAGGTCCGGCGGTCCTCGGCCATGCCGGTCCTGACCAGTCGGGTCGATGCCGCGGGTGAACAGGGACGGCGCAATGCCGAGAGGCATTGGCACGCTGTGACCGATCTCCAGGAGCGGTTGGCGGTGGCGGCGGTCGGCGGGTCGGAGCAGGCGCGGTCCCGCCACGTGGCTCGCGGCAAACTCCTGCCCCGCGACCGGGTCGACACGCTGCTCGACCGGGGGAGTCCTTTTCTGGAGCTCTCCCCGCTCGCCGCGAACGGCTTTTACGAGGATCCGGTTCCGGGGGCGGGCGTCANCACCGGCATTGGCCGGATCTCGGGTCGGGAATGCATGGTAGTCGCCAACGATGCCACGGTCAAGGGTGGCACCTACTATCCGTTGACCGTGAAGAAGCATCTGCGCGCCCAGGAGGTGGCGCTACAGAATCGGCTGCCCTGTGTCTATCTGGTCGACTCTGGGGGAGCGTTTCTTCCGCTGCAGGACCAGGTCTTCCCGGATCGGGAGCATTTCGGGCGGATCTTCTTCAACCAGGCCCGGATGTCCTCGCTGGGAATCTCCCAGATCGCGGCGGTGCTCGGTTCGTGCACGGCGGGCGGCGCGTACGTTCCCGCGATGGCCGACGAGGCGGNGNTAGTCAGGNANCAGGGGNCGATCTTNCTCGGTGGTCCGCCGCTCGTGAAGGCCGCGACCGGCGAGGTGGTGTCGGCCGAGGATCTCGGCGGCGGGCTGCTGCACTCCCGCACCTCCGGGGTGACCGACCACCTGGCCGAGGACGACGCCCATGCGCTGCGGATTGTGCGCTCCATCGTCGCGGGCCTCGCGCCGCGCGGGCCGCGGCCGTGGGAACTGGAGCCGACCGAGGCACCGACGGTCGACCCGGCCGGGCTGTACGCCGCGGTACCGACGGACGGGCGTACCCCCTATGACGTGCGAGAGGTGATCGCGCGCATCGTTGACGGCAGCCGTTTCGCGGAGTTCAAGAAGGAGTACGGAACGACGCTGGTCACTGGGACCGCCCGCCTCCATGGCCATCCCGTGGGGATCGTNGCGAACAACGGGGTGCTCTTCGGCGAGTCGGCGCTGAAGGGCACCCATTTCATCGAGCTCTGCGATCAGCGCGGTATCCCGTTGGTGTTCCTGCAGAACATCACCGGTTTCATGGTGGGTCGGGAGTACGAGGCCGGCGGCATCGCGAAGCATGGCGCGAAGATGGTTAACGCGGTTGCCTGTGCCCGGGTGCCGAAGTTCACCGTGGTGATCGGCGGTTCGTTCGGCGCGGGTAACTACTCGATGTGCGGCCGGGCATTCTCGCCCCACTTTCTGTGGATGTGGCCGAATGCCTGCGTCTCGGTGATGGGCGGGGAGCAGGCGGCGGCGGTGCTGGCGACCGTGCGCCGGGACCAGATGGAAGCCGCGGGGGTCGCCTGGAGCGAGGCCGACGAGGTCGCCTTCCGGGCGCCGATCCTGAATCGGTACGCGGAGCAGGGCAGCCCGTACTATTCGACCGCTCGGCTGTGGGACGACGGTGTCATCGATCCGGCCGACACCCGTATGGTGCTGGGCCTGGGCCTGTCGGTGGCGGCGAACGCTCCGCTGGAACCGGTGGGCTACGGCGTCTTCCGGATGTGAGGGGGACATCCTGGCGTGCGGAAACATCCGATGTGAGGAAACCAATCGTGAGGATCAAGGGTGTCCACGGCTGATCTGTCCGCCACGAATCACGCAGGCGGCGATCCCGGCATCGCGGGTTCCGCCGGTTCCGCCGGTCACGGCGGCGGTGCCGGCCACGGTCCGGATGGCCATTCCACGCCGGCCCGGCCGGCGGGCGTCGTGCCGCCGAGGGCACCGGGAACGTCGGGTCTGACGTTCTCGTCGGTGCTCGTCGCGAACCGGGGTGAAATCGCCGTCCGGGTGATCCGCACACTGCGCGATCTCGGTATCCGGTCCGTCGCCGTCTACTCAGACGCCGACGCTGGGGCGCGGCACGTCCGGGAGGCGGATGTCGCGGTGCGGCTGGGCCCGGCGCCCGCGAAGGNGAGCTACCTCAGCATCGAGGCCGTGCTGGAGGCGGCGAGGGTATCCGGGGCGGAGGCCGTCCATCCCGGTTATGGCTTCCTCGCCGAGAACGCGGCCTTCGTACAGGCCTGTGAGACGGCCGGAGTGCTCTTCATCGGACCGTCGCTTGCCGCGGTGCAGGTGATGGGCGACAAGATCACCGCGCGGCGGACGGTGGCGGAGGTGGGGGTGCCGGTCGTGCCGGGCCGGTCGGCGCCGGGCATGAGCGATGCCGCGNTCGCCGAGGCCGCCGGTCAGATCGGCTATCCGGTGCTGCTCAAACCCTCGGCAGGGGGTGGTGGCAAGGGGATGCGCATCGTCCGCGAGCCCGCCCGACTGCCGGAGGCGATCGCGTCGGCCCGCCGGGAGGCCGCCGCCGGCTTCGGGGACGACACCCTGTACGTGGAGCGGTTCATCNCCCGNCCCCGCCACGTCGAGGTCCAGATCCTCGCCGACGAGCACGGCAGCGTGCTCCACCTGGGTGAGCGGGAGTGCAGCCTGCAACGGCGCTACCAGAAGATTGTTGAAGAGGCGCCGGCGCCGGCGCTCGACGCGCGGACCAGGGAGCGGCTCGGGGGGGCGGCGGTCGCCGTCGCCAGCGCCGTCGGCTACGTCGGAGCGGGCACGGTCGAGTTCATCCTGTCCGCCGACGCGCCGGATGAGTTTTACTTCATGGAGATGAACACCCGGCTCCAGGTCGAGCATCCGGTCACCGAGCTGGTGACGGGGGTGGACCTGGTCGCCGAGCAGATCCGGATCGCGGCCGGGGAGCCGTTGCGCTTCGGTCAGGCCGACATCCGCCTAACCGGGCACGCGGTGGAGGCGCGGATCTACGCCGAGGACCCCGGGCGGGGATTCCTGCCGACCGGCGGTAGGGTGCTGACTTTCCGGGAACCGGCCGGGCCGGCCATCCGCGTCGACGCCGGCATCGGGGCCGGGGACATCGTGAGCACCACGTATGATCCTATGCTGGCCAAGGTGATCGCCTGGGGCGCGGACCGCGCCGCCGCGATCGCCCGCCTCGACACCGCGCTCGCCGGCACGGTCCTGCTCGGGGTGACGACCAACATCGGCTTCCTGCGCTCGCTGCTCGCCCATCCGGACGTCGTCGCCGGGCGGCTCGACACCGGTCTCGTCGAACGTGATCTCGCCGCCCTCACCCAGGACGATCTGCCCGGCGAGGCGTTCCTCGGATACGCCCTGGCCAGGCTGCTGACGTTGCAACCGGCCGGTCCGGTGGTCGACCCGTGGGACATCCCCTCCGGATGGCGGCCCGGTGAGCCCGCGTGGCTGACCTGGGAGGTCGCCCTGCCCGGTGGGGCAGTACCGTCCGGCGGCCCCGACGGCGCCGAACCTGGTGGCAGCGCGCCACCCGAGATCGGGGCCGGGGTTGAGGGCGGGGCCGGGAACATCCACGGGGATGGGAACATCCACGGGGATGGTAACGGCCACGGGGATGGGGTGGAGCCGGGACGCGGGGAGCGGACGGTGTCAACGCTGCGGGTCGCGGCGCGCGGCACCCCCGACGCGGCCCGGGTCCGGATCGCCGACGGGCCGCCGGTCGCCGCATCGGTCAGTCAGCTCGGCGACGAGCTGCTCGTCACGATCGGTGCGGTCACCACCCGGTGGGCCTACGCGTGGGAGCCCGCCGACGGGATCCTCTGGCTTGGCCGCGACGGTGGGGCGTGGGGCCTGGCCGAGGTGATTCCGGTGGCGGGCACCGGGGCCGGGCCGGTGCCCGGCGGGCAGGCGCGTAGCCCCATGCCGGGCACGGTGACCGCGGTGTTGGTCGAACCGGGGATGACCGTGGCGGACGGGCAGTCGCTGGCCGTCGTCGAGGCCATGAAGATGGAGCACACCGTCTCGGCGACGGGCGCCGGGATCGTCAAGGAAGTACTCGTCCGGCCCGGCGACCTCGTCGCCCTGGACCAGCTGCTGGTGGTGATGTCCGTGGCGGGCCCGGCCGACCCCNACCCCGAATCCGGAGCAGTCGCTCCGGCGGGCCGGCGAAATGTGGAGGGTTGAGCATGGTTTGACGCCGTCGGACCGTGCTCAACCCTCCACAACTTTCCGTTGTCCTTTCCGTTGTCCGCGGCGGCCACCCTGGGTCGGTCGCCGGAGTCAGTGCAGGCCGGAAACGTCAATCCTTCTCTCAGCGCCCAGCCAGCCGCCGCAGGAGCGTCTTGCGGGCATCGGCCTCGGCCAGGTTGGACAGGTCGAGGTGGGCCGAGGAGGCCTGATCGAATGCGGCCGGCACGGCACAGGCCTCGACCAGGACGGTGACGAGTCTGCACGCGGACCCGGTCGGGTCATCCGCGTCCAGGGCCGCTCGCCCGGGTTGCGTCGGTCCCCGGCCGGGTGGATGTCCGTCCGAGGCAGGTCAGGGCGACGGCCAGCAGGGACAGCGGGATCTGGTCGCGCCACAGGTCGACCAGACCGGCCCGGCGTGCCCAGTCCTTCGCCGCCGATCGGACCCGGTCGATGAGCAGGAACAGCCACCGCGGCACGAGGTCTCCGTCCTGCTCCGGGTCGAGCAGCAGATCGATGACGGCGGTGCGTTGCGCCGCGGACAGCTCCGACAGTCTCCGGGCAAGGATGTGCAGGACCAGATGGACGGGATCCCGGGTGAGCACGGCGTCGGCCGCGTACCGCGACAGGTCGATCAGCTGATACGTCGTGTCGACGTTGCGCAGTGAGGACGGGATCAGGATGTTCTCGATGTGCAGGTCGCCGTGGGCCTTCCCGACGAAGGTCGGGATGCGAATACCGTCCGTGCGCGATGGATCCAGGACCAGTGCGAACGGGTTCGGCAGTGGGTTGTCCTCGCCTTCGGCGTCGATGGTGGGGCCGGGGTACGCAGCGGCGGTGCGCCGCGGGCGGTTGCCCGGGGCGAGCCGCTCGGCGAGCTGACGCGCAAGGATGGTCGGCACGTCCAGTGACGGCAGAAGGGCCGGCCCCACCCACTCATCGAGGACCACCCCGACCACCCCGAATCGTGAAGTACACCATGACCCGGGCTGGCAGCAGCCTGGTACGCCGTTCCTGCCGTTTCGTCTCCACCAGCGCTTCATCGACGAGATCCCGGGGAACGATTCTGGCGAGCACACCGATCGAAATACGGTCGGTCAGCCGCTCGCTGTCCACGGCTGGCAATTCCACCTCAACATCGAGGATTCAGCGACCCACCTCGGGGACGCCAACATCTCCGCCAACTTGATCATGGACAAGGCCGGGCACAAGTCGCTGCGCAGCGTGCAGCGCTACGTCAAGCCGGGCCTGGCCGCCGTGCACCAGGCCACCGAGGTGCTGTCCGGCCCGCGGCGCCGGGAGTAGCTCGGGATCAACGCAGGTTGGGCATATCCGCGCGGTCGTGCATCTGCTGGCCACCGCTCATCGAGGAGGGCCGGGACCTGTCCTCGATGAGCGGCATCCTGGCCGACAGCTCCTATCGTCTGTTGCCGGCCGGACGGCCGGGCCTCACGTCAGGTGCCGGGTGAAGAACCGGGCCGCAGCGTCCCCCGCGAACTGCGGGACGCCGGTGTGCCCGCCCAGATTGGCGTGCAGCGTCTTCTCCTTGGAGCCGAAGGCGTCGAACAGGTCCAGGGCCAGCTGCCGGTCGTTTCCTTCGTCGTCCCACTGCAGCAGGACGTGCAGCGGAATGGTGACCTGGCGGGCCTCCTCGAACATGGTGTGGGGCACGAAACTCCCGGCGAACAGAACGGCGGCCGAGATGCGCGGCTCGACCACCGCCAGCCGGATCCCGATGGCGATCACTCCCCCCGAGTACCCGACCGGGCCGCCGATCTCGGGCAGCGAAAGGAAGGCGTCCAGGGCGGCCTGCCATTCCGGGACCGCCTTTTCGACCAGCGGGAGGACGAGCCGGTCCACGATCTCCTCGTCGACCGGCTCGCCGGCCTTCAGCGCCCGGTGCAGGTCGACGCGGGCCTGCTCAGCGGTGGCGGAACGGGGCCGGTCACCGCTTCCGGGGAGCTCGATGGTGGCCGCGGCGAAGCCGTCCGCCGCGGAGCGCCGGGCCCGGGCCACCAGTCGGGGGTACATCTTGTGCAGTCCGCCGGGGTGACCGAGCAGGATCAGCGGGGCCGGTGCGGATGCGGATGCGGGAGTCCACAGGATGCCGGGGATCTCGCCGAGGGTGAATGCGCGTTCGAGGACACCGTCGTCGAGGCGCTGTTCAGACGTGAATCGCATGGTCGTGCCTTTCGGGAGTGCTTGTGAACGGCGCTCCCGGACGACCTATCGCCCGACCGTGACCCCGGAGGGGAGCACCCATGTCGATACTGCGTTCACGGGTACCACCTCCTCGTTCTTTCGCACGGCCTCCGGCAAGCTAGCAGTGGTCACCGTGATCCGCCAACAGGTTTTCCCAGAGGCTCCGTGGCCGGATGCCCCGGAGCCACTCGCAGCGCTCCGCCAGCCCGATGGCGCGGTGCGCGGTGGCGTCCCTCGACGACCTGGCGCAGATCATCGCCGGGTTGAGGCTGTCCGTGGGGGACCACACTGGCAGCGACCGTTGATCGGGTGGTCTGTAGTCGAGCGCTTCTTGGGTTAGCTGTCACGGTGCGTCACGCCGAGGGGCTCCTTGTTGTCAGGAGCGACGCTGTGACACGGGGGTTGTCAGGGGCCACCGGACAAGGCGTAGGAGTAGAGCAGGATCAGCGTCGCGGCGACTCGATCTAGCAGCGGAAGGTCGGTGTCGGTGACGGCGCGGCGNGCTTCATCGACGAGATCCCGGGGAACGATTCTGGCGAGCACACCGATCGAAATACGGTCGGTCAGCCGCTCGCTGTCCACGGCTGGCAATTCCACCTCAACATCGAGGATTCAGCGACCCACCTCGGGGACGCCAACATCTCCGCCAACTTGATCATGGACAAGGCCGGGCACAAGTCGCTGCGCAGCGTGCAGCGCTACGTCAAGCCGGGCCTGGCCGCCGTGCACCAGGCCACCGAGGTGCTGTCCGGCCCGCGGCGCCGGGAGTAGCTCGGGATCAACGCAGGTTGGGCATATCCGCGCGGTCGTGCATCTGCTGGCCACCGCTCATCGAGGAGGGCCGGGACCTGTCCTCGATGAGCGGCATCCTGGCCGACAGCTCCTATCGTCTGTTGCCGGCCGGACGGCCGGGCCTCACGTCAGGTGCCGGGTGAAGAACCGGGCCGCAGCGTCCCCCGCGAACTGCGGGACGCCGGTGTGCCCGCCCAGATTGGCGTGCAGCGTCTTCTCCTTGGAGCCGAAGGCGTCGAACAGGTCCAGGGCCAGCTGCCGGTCGTTTCCTTCGTCGTCCCACTGCAGCAGGACGTGCAGNGGAATGGTGACCTGGCGGGCCTCCTCGAACATGGTGTGGGGCACGAAACTCCCGGCGAACAGAACGGCGGCCGAGATGCGCGGCTCGACCACCGCCAGCCGGATCCCGATGGCGATCACTCCCCCCGAGTACCCGACCGGGCCGCCGATCTCGGGCAGCGAAAGGAAGGCGTCCAGGGCGGCCTGCCATTCCGGGACCGCCTTTTCGACCAGCGGGAGGACGAGCCGGTCCACGATCTCCTCGTCGACCGGCTCGCCGGCCTTCAGCGCCCGGTGCAGGTCGACGCGGGCCTGCTCAGCGGTGGCGGAACGGGGCCGGTCACCGCTTCCGGGGAGCTCGATGGTGGCCGCGGCGAAGCCGTCCGCCGCGGAGCGCCGGGCCCGGGCCACCAGTCGGGGGTACATCTTGTGCAGTCCGCCGGGGTGACCGAGCAGGATCAGCGGGGCCGGTGCGGATGCGGATGCGGGAGTCCACAGGATGCCGGGGATCTCGCCGAGGGTGAATGCGCGTTCGAGGACACCGTCGTCGAGGCGCTGTTCAGACGTGAATCGCATGGTCGTGCCTTTCGGGAGTGCTTGTGAACGGCGCTCCCGGACGACCTATCGCCCGACCGTGACCCCGGAGGGGAGCACCCATGTCGATACTGCGTTCACGGGTACCACCTCCTCGTTCTTTCGCACGGCCTCCGGCAAGCTAGCAGTGGTCACCGTGATCCGCCAACAGGTTTTCCCAGAGGCTCCGTGGCCGGATGCCCCGGAGCCACTCGCAGCGCTCCGCCAGCCCGATGGCGCGGTGCGCGGTGGCGTCCCTCGACGACCTGGCGCAGATCATCGCCGGGTTGAGGCTGTCCGTGGGGGACCACACTGGCAGCGACCGTTGATCGGGTGGTCTGTAGTCGAGCGCTTCTTGGGTTAGCTGTCACGGTGCGTCACGCCGAGGGGCTCCTTGTTGTCAGGAGCGACGCTGTGACACGGGGGTTGTCAGGGGCCACCGGACAAGGCGTAGGAGTAGAGCAGGATCAGCGTCGCGGCGACTCGATCTAGCAGCGGAAGGTCGGTGTCGGTGACGGCGCGGCGGCGGGCGAGGAACTCCTCGGCATGCCAGGCATCTCGTACTCCAGTGACAGTGATCCTTACGTGGTCGCGGCACGGGCGACGGCCGACTGGTTGGCTCGGATCCGGGTTTGGAAGTGGTAGAGGCGGGCGCG
>NZ_JPGU01000019.1:0-1130 GCF_000732115.1 Frankia sp. CeD | reverse complement strand
CGACGCCAGTCCGACCACCATGTGATCATCGCTGCTGGGATAGCAGTCTGTCCGAACAGGGCGAGGACGTGCCGGATTTCGTTGGAACTGAACGGAATCATCTGCTCCTCCAACCAGTCCCGCAGCTCGGCGTTCGCGCCGTACACCTCGTCACCGGCGACCCAGCCCAGCTCCCGATGAGCCAGCCAGAACCGGCGGATCATGTCCAGGGCCAGCAGTGGTTTCGTCGCGANCCCCGCCGTCGGGGCNCCCCCGCCGCGGCGCACCGATCCCGGTCCTCGGTCCAAACCGGCCTCCCACACCGCCACGTCCGACCCGGATACACTCCGCGCCGCGGCCACCGCGGATTCTTTGTTGGTTCTCACAAACTACGGAGGATCACAGGGTGGCCACCCCCGTTCGGACGCCACGCCGCCACCCCACACAGAGACCACACATCGGCCACTGTCACTGGAGTACTAGGCACGGTTGACGGTCTCCAGNCCGCNCCCAACCCGCCACACTTGTCCGTCGCGACCATCCGTCGCGACGTCGGCCCCCGGCCGAGGCCGTGCTGCGGCGGGTCGTCGGACGTTGACGAGCGCGCAGGTATCGAGGCCACGGATGCCCACCCATGGCACAGTGGGAATCCGTGACAGGTGAACGTATGGCTACGGCCGGGTAGCAAGGACGATCAACCGCGCCGATGTAATGGCGTCGTAAGGTTTCCCTTGATAGCTGCCTCGGGTGTCAGTGATGCGAAAATCAGCATGAGTTATGTTGTTCCGCTCGCGGGGCGGCACGTCGTGTCACGGATCTCGATGCTCACGGGCAGCACGACCACTTCCGAGGCGTCCAGGTTCTGGGAAGCATCCGGAACAGCGTCGAGGAGACTGAGCAGCAACTCGGCGGCGATCTTCCCCTGACGGGCCAGCGGCTGGACGACCGTCGTCAGCTCGAACACCTCTGCCTTGTCGTGCCCGCCGAAGCCGATAACAGACATGTCCTCCGGCACGCGGAGCCTGGCACGGCGCAACGCCCGCAGCGCACCCATCGCCATCTCGTCGTCCGCGACGAACACCGCCGTGGGCGGCGACTCGACCGAGAGCAGCTCAGCCATGGCCCGCTCGCCTCCCAGCCAGGTAAAACCC
>NZ_JPGU01000018.1:77882-83858 GCF_000732115.1 Frankia sp. CeD | reverse complement strand
ACCGCGGACGACGGCTCACCAGCCGCTGAACAAGCATGGGCGCGCTGGGAAGAGCAGTTTCGGCGGTCCGACTGACCATCTCACGCCGATGACCGCGGCGCGTTCCCCCTCCATCTGATTCCCGCATGTGGGTGGTGTGGCTCTGCCACACCCGAAAGGAGTCACGGAAAGTGGCGGAGTCCGTACAGGTTGCGGTAGCCGGTGGCTGTGTTTCTCCGATTCGCCTGAAGGGCCACACCGATCATGTGGATGTCACGTCCGGGGAGGTGCGGCGGGCGTTCTCGGCGGCGGGTCTGCCCGGCGGGGNGGTGCATGTGCGGTGCAACAACCGGCGGGAGTCGGTCTGCCCGGCGTGTTCGGCGACGTACAAGCGGGACGCGCGGCGTCTTGTCCTGGCGGGCCTGGCGGGCGGNAAGGGCGTGCCGGAGACGGTCACCGGGCATCCGGCCTGGTTCGTGACGTTGACGGCTCCGTCGTTCGGGCCGGTGCATTCCCGCCGTCAGCAAGGCGGGAAGACCGGTCCGGTGCGGGCGTGTCACCCCCGGCGCGGCACCTGCCCGCATGGCCGTGCGGCGGGCTGTCATGAGCGGCATCATGAGGCGGATTCCCGGCTGGGCTCCCCGATCTGCCCGGACTGTTACGCCTACGGCCGGGCGGTGACCTGGAATGCGCTCGTCCCGAAGCTGTGGAAGGCCACCCGGGACGCGACCGAATCCGCCGTAGCGGCGGCGGCCGGGTTGACGGTGGCGGGGCTACGCCGTGCGGCGCGGCTGAGCTTCGTGAAGGTCGCGGAGATGCAGGCACGGGGCGTGGTGCACCTGCATGTGGTGATCCGGGTGGATGGTCCCGGCGGGCCTGACTCCGCTCCTCCGGGGTGGACGGATGGAGATCTGGTCGCGGACGCTCTGCGGGACGTTGTCGGGTCGGTGGCGGTGCCTGCTCCTGATCCGGACGCGGGCACCCTCGGCGCGGTTGCTGCCGACGGGTGGGCGGTGCGCTGGGGCGTACAGGTCGACATCCGTCGCATCGCGCTCGACGGGCCCACAGATGTCGGGCGAGTCAGCAACTATCTGGCGAAGTACATCACGAAGTCGGCGGCGGCGGGTGGGGCGTTGGATCATCCGGTGCGATCGTTGGCCGCGCTGGCGCGGCTGACGCTGACTCCTCATCTGCGCCGGCTGGTGGAGACGTGCTGGCGGCTGGGCCGTGACGTGATGTTCGCGGCGGCGTTGGATGTGGCGTTGGGCCGTGAGTCGGGGGATGTGCCCCGGCTGGTCCGTTGGTCTCACCAGGCGGGGTTTGGTGGCCACTGGCTGTCAAAATCGCGGGCCTACTCGACCACGTTCGGTGCGCTGCGCACGGCCCGGCGGATCTGGTCCCGAACCCTCGGCGCAGCCATCGCGGGACAGGTCTCGGTGGACGCTTTCGGCAGGCTCGACGGCGACCCGAACACGATGATCCTCGGGGCCTGGACGTACGCGGGACGGGGGCTACATCCGGGCCGTTCGGGGGACTCCCCTGATCATGACACCCGGCGGGCGGCTGGAAGCAGCCTGGGCACGTGGCGGGCTAGCCAGTGAGTACCGAAGGTTCCGATGGCGGTTCGCAGGACCCAGCCACGATGCCGCCCTGCGGCGACAATCAGAAGCTGACCACGGTGCGGGTGGGCGGGTGGGCCGCCACGCCGACCGCCAACGACGATCAACCAGTGGTGCCGGCCTTCATCGGTGACGGTGAGCGTGCTGACTACGTGGCAGGTTGGTGGGCAGGGCGTCAGGCTGCGGCGCTGGGCCCCCTACCCGACGAACTAGCACGTGACGTGATTCATATCATCGACGGCTTCGGGCGCGCCGTAGCCAGACCATCACAAACGGGAAGTGATCTTAACCCTTTCGGTAAGCGGCTCCTTGCCCGCAACGATGTCGATCCGCTCGATCACGCGGGCGAGTAGCTGGCGCCGTTGACTCAGGTCCATATCGGGCCACTCGGCCATAAGGTCCGCGTGGGAGGTCACGGGCAGCGCGTCCACTGCTGCGGCGTTCGCCTGCACCTCCAGCCGGTCTATCCGCTCCTGCACATTGTCAATCATACCGAGCAAGATCCCTACTTTGGATCCGCGGTAGGCAGGGCTCCCCTGCTGCGCAACCAGGATCTCACGCTCGGCTCGGGCGGCTTCTAGATCGCGCATCAGGCTGCCGGTCGGGCTCGCAAGCTGCCGGGCGGCGTTCTCCTTCGCGCGGGCTTGGGCGAGACGGTCATCGGTGAGGTAGGCGAATAGCCACCCCTCCACGTACGCCTCCCCCGGCTCGGCGTGCAGCACAGATCGATAGGCACATGTCCCGGCACCCTTCCGCCGGTTGGCGGTGCAGCGGTAGGCGTAGCGGCGGCGGATCACGCCCCCCTCGCCCTTGTACGCCTTCTGGAGCCCATAGAGCCTGTGACCACACTCGCAGTAGATCAGCCCGGTCAGGAGCCACTCGAACGACCCCCATGGACTACGAACCTGGGAGTTCCGGGCTGCCTCTAGCTTGCGGACCACCTGTCGCCAGGCCGCAAGGTCGCACACTGGCTGCTGGGCGATGACCGGGTTCCCTTCGGCGTCACAGGCCACATAGTCCAATAGATTGATCTTGACGCCGCGCCGATGCTCCGGGACCTGGCGCATGCGGTAGCCCACCATGCGTGGAGAGACCAGGATGCGGCGAATGTTACCTTCTGCCATCAACGATCCGTCCGCGGCCGTGATGCCGAACTGATCTTTCCAGTGTTGGGCCACGGTCCGCAGACTCTTGCCGGAGATCACCAGCGGTACGGCGGCCTTGAGAGCCTCGAACTCGACCNGATGCGGCACCAGGCGCACCCCGCTCCGTCCAAGTTCGTCGGTCTCGCGGGCACCGGGCATCCACCCAAACGGGCGCATGCCGCCGTGATGGAACCCTGCTTCCGCGGCGTGGCGCTTGGCGTTCAACTGCCGCTCGGACATCACGTCAGTCTCAACCTCGGCCAAGATCGCTTTGATCCCCACAACCAACTTGGCGCCGGCAGTGGCGGTGTTCAACTCATCGGGCGAATCCTGATGCGAGACCAACATCACGCCTTTGACTTGACACCGCGCAATCCACTCCATACAACGAGTAGCGATCCGGTTGGTCCGGTCCAACTTCCAAAACGCCACGGCGGTAACCGCCTCGGCTTCCACGTCCGCGTTCAGCGCGTGCCACCCCTTCCGGGTCCGCACCGCTGACGCACTCGCGGAGTCGTTGTCGACATACTCACCCATGATCGTCCATCCACCCTGGATGGTCAGTAGCCGCGTGAGGTCGATGCGGTGACGCTCGATCGCATCAGCGCCATCCCGGTGGTACTTCGATAGCCGCAGATAGAGCCAGATCGGCCGCGTCCCTGGCCGAACCTCGACGCCGTAGGACCGAAAGGGCGGATAGACCACGGCCCGTGTGCGCCGACCTGGGCGACGCAGGAACGGGTGTTCTTCGCCTGTTTCGGGGTTGATGGCGATGCCTTCGACCGTTCCGTCACTTAGTTCGCGTTCCATAGAGTGTACTTTAGTTTGCACGACTCGTCCAAAAATAGGATGCCCCGGTGCGCCTGACTGGCCAGCCCGGGCCGGATCACCGTCGAGCCTGCCCCGACGAGTGCCGCCGGGGTCGCGCTGTGGTGCGGGCTGCGATACGGCGGTCGGGTGACGAGCGGGCAGTCCGCGGGCAGCAGGCCGGCGACCGAATGGACCGCGGTCACCTCGAGAGCGGCCTCGGTACCGAGGTTCGGCAGCAACCCGGGCAGTCTGTCGGCCAGCATGGTCTTGCCACTGCCGGGCGGCCCCTGCATGAACAGGTGGTGGCCACCGGCCGCCGCGACCTCGACGGCCAGCCGGCCCCTGCTCTGCCCCGCCACGTCCGCCAGATCCCCGGCCTGACCGTCGGTGGAGGCAGCTTCGGTCGTGGGGGCCGCCACGGGCTCGGCGGCGATCTCTCCCCGCAGGAGCGCCAGCACACTGATGAGATCGACAGCGGGCTCCNCCNCCGCGCCCGGTACCAGCGCCGCCTCGGCGGCGTTGCCCGCCGGCACCACGACCCGTTCGACACCGGCAGCCACCGCCCGAAGTACCGCCGGGAGCACCCCGCGGACACCGCGCACCCGGCCATCCAGCGCCAACTCGCCGATGAGTACCCGACGGAGCAGGGCGGCGCGCGGCACCACGCCGGCCGCGGTGAGGATCGCCACCGCCATGGCCAGGTCGAAACCACTGCCCGATTTCGGGAGGGTGGCGGGGAACAACCCGAGCGTGATGCGCCGATCAGGCCACCGTTGGCCCGAGTTCACGATCGCGGCGCGAATCCGATCCCGCGACTCATGCAACGCGGCATCGGGCAGACCGATGAGAGTCAGCCGCGGAAGACCATCGGCGAGATCCGCCTCCACCTCGACGATGTGACCTTCGACCCCGACGACCGCCACCGCCCGGGCCCGCGCGAGAGCCATCAGAACGCTCCCCGGATGTGCTCGACACGAACCGGACCCGTCGAAGGACGGGACACCAGGAGGACGTCGAAACGCACCAATGACGAGGCGTGGGGGTGCTCGGCGAGCCACCGGGCGGCCAGGCGTCTGATCCGAGCCGCCTTGCGACCTACGACGGCCTCGGCGGCCGATCCGTAACGCGTCCCGGATCGGGTCTTGACCTCGCAGAACACCAGGCTCTCACCGTCCTGCACAACAAGGTCGAGCTCGCCCTCGCGGCAGCGCCAGTTACGGTCGAGGATCTCGGCGCCGACCGCCGCCAGATGGCGGGCGGCGACATCTTCGCCGAACCTGCCCAGTGCGTCCTTTGCCCGCATCGCCGCTCCCGTTCGCCGGGGGACGGGTGCCCGCCGGTCGTGACCAGCGTGGACGTGGGCGGGCCGGAGAGCCATCCACATGATCGACATGTGGATGACGAGGGTTTCTCCACAGGAGCGAGCTGGGCGGACATCTCAGCGGGTCATCACGGACTTCGGTGACGGGTCGAATCGCACCGTCGATCCAGGCGACAGCCGACCGGAATGAGGTGCCGATCCGCCGAACATACCGCCGAGACGATCAAGATGCCGAGGCGATCAGGCAGCCGGGCCGGGAAAGCGTGACGCCGAGAGTCGGCGTCAGAGCTCGGCCTTGGTCAACTCCTCGACGTTGATATCTTTAAAGGTGACTACTCGGACATTCTTAACAAAACGCGCAGGCCGGAACATGTCCCACACCCAGGCGTCCCGCAAGATCAACTCGAAGAAGACCTCGCCGTCCGTGCTGTTCCTGACCTCGATCTGGTAGTCGTTCGCGAGGTAGAAGCGGCGCTCGGTTTCGATCACATACGAGAACAGCCCCACCACGTCGCGGTACTCGCGATAGAGCTGCAGCTCCATCTCGGTCTCATACTTCTCGAGGTCTTCCGCGCTCATACAGTCTCCGTGACGCCATGCCGGCTGGTCACAAGCACCCTGTCCTCCAGCCGCAACGATCGTGCTTCCCTCGTCGTCGCCGCATGCGCAGCCACGTTGACGTACGACATCCGATGCTCGTCACACGGTCCGCAGCGCGCCAGCGCCGCCGCGTGGGCCGCGGTGACGTATCCCTTGTGCTGCGCGAAATCGTACTCGGCATAGCGCGTGTGCAACGCACGCATGATCCGGTCCCTCGTCACCTTCGCCACGACCGAAGCTGCCGCCACGCACGCGACCACCCGGTCTCCCTTCACCACCGCCAACGACTCCACTCCGAAACCGGCGACCGCGAATCCATCCGTGAGCACGTAACCCGGGCGCGCAGACAGGCGCGCCACCGCGCGTCGCATTCCGGTGATGTTGGCCACGTGCAAGCCGACCCGATCGATCTCGGCCGCGGAGATGACGACGGTCGACCACGCCGCGGCGGCGGCCATCACGTCCTCGAAAACGCTCTCACGGATCTGCTCGGTCAGGAGCT
>NZ_JPGU01000018.1:0-77877 GCF_000732115.1 Frankia sp. CeD | reverse complement strand
TNANNCANCCGCGCCAGCCGCTGACGAGCCTCCGGAGCCAGAATCACCGCGGCGATGACCAGGGGTCNGGCGCATGCCCCACGACCCGCCTCATCGACCCCTGCGACCGGGCCGAGACCATGCCTGTTCAGGGCGCGCTCGTAACCGAACAGCCCGGCATCCCGGCGAAGAGCGACACCGTAGTGTCTCATGACGGACCGCGGCGGCGAGCCGTCCCTGGTGCGCGCGTGCGCGTGGATCCTCGTGGCATCCGGCGAGGCCGACGGGTGGCGGTCCACGCCGGAGGGATCAGCACGGCAAGGGCGAACAGGGATACGTCATCCGTGGCCGGGTAGCCCGGCAGCGGCACCACGGCGTCGCCGGTAGAAGACAGCGCGGCGGATGTGGTCGACCCGGCCGACGCACGAGGAGCCGGAGGCAGCACCGACGCGGCGGGAATCCCGGCGAAATCGTTCGGAACGCCCAGGAATCCGAACCGGCCAAGTGGCCAGACACGGACGAAGGCCCGTCCCACCACCGCATGCTTCGGGATCGGTCCGTTCTGCCGGGCATCCGAGGAGGCCCCGCGATGGTCACCCATCACCCACAGGTAGCCAGCCGGGACGGTCAGCGGACCGAACCGCTGATAGTCGTTCTGGTAGACGTACGGCTCGTCGAGCGGATGGCCGTTGACCGAGACTCTGCCCGCGGTATCGCAACACGCGACCGTGTCGCCGCCGACCGCTATGACGCGTTTGATGAAGTCGGTCTCGCTCGGGGCCCCGAGACCCAACAGGTTCTGCGCGCCACGAACGAACCTGCTGAACGCGTTGCTCGGCGGCGGGACGACGGACTCGGCATGATCGAATCCGGTTCCCTTGCCATTGAAGACGACGATCTCACCCCGGTGCACGTCGCGGAAGTGGTAGACGACCTTGTTGACGAGAACCCGGTCGTCAACCAGCAGCGTCCGCTCCATCGACTCCGAGGGGATCCAGAACGCCTGGACCAGAAAAGCCTTGATGAGCAGGGCGAGCAGAAAGGCGATCAGCACAAGGACCGGGAGCTCGCGGAGGAACGAGCCACGGCCACGGGTCCGCGCCGCCTCGGGCCGGGAAACCCGACGACCGGTGGCTTCCGGACCGTCGGGCTGTGCCTGGTCCTTCGGGCCGTCAGGCTCGGCCGCAGGGCTCGGCCACGCACCGTCCGGCTGACCGCCATCGGTTCTTCCCGGTACCCGAGGCCCACTGGGATCGGATGCATTCACGCCGCCACCTCGCAGAATCGACCGTCAAACCTCATCGGACCGGTCGACGTGCCACCAGCCGCACCTTGCGACAGCGTTGCGGACCGTGCCGCCTATCTTCGTCCATCAACGGCGGCGCCACCTGCACGGGCAACCGGCAAGTCGCGGATGGAGAATCCGGACGCGTCACGGGGTGGCGGTGGCCTCAGCGCGCGACCGGCTCACGCTTCTCCTTGATCTTGGCGGCCTTACCGCGCAGCTGACGCAGGTAGTACAGCTTGGCCCGTCGGACGTCACCACGGCTCACGATCTCGATCTTCGAGACGATCGGGCTGTGGAGGGGAAAGGTCCGCTCCACGCCTACGCCGAAGCTGACCTTACGGACGGTGAAGGTCTCCCGCACCCCGCCACCCTGGCGGCGGATGACGGCACCCTGGAAGACCTGGATGCGCTGACGGTTTCCTTCGACGACCCGCACGTGGACCTTGAGGGTGTCGCCCGGCCAGAACTCGGGCACGTCGGTCCTCAGCGACTCGGCGTCGAGGCTGTCCAGGGTGTGCATGGCAGTCGCTTCCTGAAGAGTTGAGATGGATGGTCCGCGGCCCCGGAACGCACCGAGGTGGACAATCCGTGGTCGAGGCCGACCCGGCCGGCATGGGTGGACGCAATCACCGCGAGGTGTNCCGCGGGAAAGACATGCGACCCGAGGCCGCCCGAACCGGTCACGAACCGACGGACACTGCATCCTACTGTGCCACACCCGGGAGAGAGAGCGGACCGCCCTACCCCTCGCCCGGCCCCTCGACGTCACGATGATGGATCAGGCCCGTCCCCTCGGTGGGGGCCGGCAGCATCCGCCCGGCCGCCTCGGCCGCGGCGGCAGCGAGTACGACTCGGTCCGCTTCGGCGAACTCGCGGTGTTCCAGGAGGTCCGGGCGCCGCAACAGGGTACGACGAAGCGCCTGGGAACGACGCCAGCGGGCGATCGCCTCATGATCGCCTGAGCGGAGAACGGGCGGCACCTCGGTCCCCCGCCATACCGGCGGACGGGTGTAGACCGGGCCCTCCAGCAAGCCGTCGGAGAAAGAGTCATCGGCGACTGAGGCGCTGTTACCGAGTACTCCGGGCAGCAGCCGCGTAACCGCTTCGAGAATCACCAGGGTCGCGGCCTCGCCCCCGGCCAGCACATAGTCTCCAATGGAGATCTCGTCATCGGCCCAGGTCTCGATCACTCTGGCGTCGATGCCCTCGTAGCGCCCGCAGCAGAACACCAGCCAGGGCTCGCGCGCCAGTTCTTCGGCGTGGCGCTGAGTGAACGGAGTCCCCGCCGGGGTCGGCACGACGACCCGGGGCCGGCTATCGGCCACTCGTGCGGTGATCTGCGACAACGCCGCGTCCCAGGGCTCGGGCCGCATGACCATCCCCGGGCCTCCCCCGTAGGGGGCGTCATCCACGGTGCGATGAACATCCGTGGTCCACATCCGCAGATCATGTGTATGGATCTGCAGGGTTCCGTGCTCCTGAGCCCGGCCCACGAGCGACAGACGCAGGGGCTCGAGATAGGCCGGGAAGATGGTGACGATGTCGGCGCGCATCGGCTGCTTTCAGAGATATCGGCTCTTTCAGAGATATCGGCTGCCTGCCCAGAAACCCGATCTACCCGCCAGCCGAAGACCGGGCCGAGGGCGCGCAGCCGACTTCCCGCCCAGGACCCGGGTTAATCGAGATCGAGCAGGCCGGGCGGCGGATCCACGACGATCCGGCCGGCGGGGGGGTCGACGGTCGGCACGATGTCACGGACGAAGGGGACGAGATGCTCGCCACCGTCCGGGCCGCCGATCGCGAGCAGGTCTCCCGCAGGGGAGTGAATGATGTCGGTGACGTGCCCCAACAACATGCCCGCCGTGGTCACCGCCCGCAGGCCGACCAGGTCCCGATCCCACCACATCTCCACGGCTTCGCCGTCACCGTCGGCGTCGTCGAGCGGCGATCCCGCCTGATCCGCGTCGATGGTCAGGAGCACGCCGCGCAGCGCCTCCGCGGCGCCACGATCGTCCACCCCGCGAAAGTGAAGCAACAGGCGGCCCGAGTGCCAATGAGCGCCGGAGACGGTGAGCGCAGTCCCCCCCCCTTCGCGACCGAGGACCGCCCCTACGACAAACCTGCGGTGGGGCACGTCGGTACGAATCTCGATCGTGACCTCACCGCGGATGCCATGCGGACGGCCGATCCGCCCGACGACGATCTCCTCAGCCACGACTTCTCGGGCAATCAGGACGAAGCTCGCGACAACGCCGACAGATCCTAACGATCCACATCGACGACGTCGATCCGAAGGCCCCGGCCTCCGACACCACCCATCACCGTGCGCAGCGCACGAGCGGTACGACCTCGCCGACCGATGACCTTCCCGAGATCTTCGGGGTGCACCCGCACCTCCAGGGTGCGTCCACGCCGACCGTTGTTCAGGTCCACCCGGACGTCGTCGGGGTGATCGACGATGCCTCGCACGAGATGTTCGAGGGCCGCCTCCAGCACCTACTGCCCCGCGGCCGGTGCGTCCGTGGCCGGGGCGGCTTCCGCTTCCTCTGCCGACCCGGACTTCTTGGCCTTCTTCGGCGTGGTCGCCGGCCGGTCCTCGGCGCCCGCGGCGGCCCGCGCGGCCGCCTGGAAGATCTCCCGCTTGTCCGCCTTTGGCTCGGCGACCTTCATCGGCGGGGGCGCCGGCAGGTTCTTGAACTTCTGCCAGTCCCCGGTGACCTTGAGGATCGCGAGGACGGGCTCGGTGGGCTGTGCACCGACCGAGAGCCAGTGCCCCACCCGCTCGGCGTCGACCTTGATGATGCTCGGGTCAGACTTGGGGTGGTACTGCCCGATGGACTCGATGACCCGACCATCCCGCTTGGTACGGGCATCGGCCACGACGATGCGGTAGTGCGGCTCNCGCATCTTGCCGAGACGCTGCAGTTTAATCTTGGTTGCCACGGTGGTCGAACGGCTCCAGACATGTCGATGACCACTGGTTTTCCATGGCTGCGCATGGAGCCCCGGTGGTGGGAAGCACCCGCGCCGGACAGCCACTCACACATCTCCCGCGCGACACCGCGAGGAATGAGGGCAGCCACACCGACGCTGGCAGGCAGGGCCTGTATTGAGCTTACAGTCTGCCAGATCGTGACCGCCGCACACGAGCGGGGAGCCCGTGCAGCCGCCCCACGGCCGCATCGCGCGGGTCAACGGCCCCCGCGGGGGCCGCGCGGCGGCATCCCACCGAAGCCGTCCTGCTGCCGCATCAGCGCCGAGAGATCCGGCATGCCGTCCGGAAGCGCGGGGCCCTTCGCCGCCCGCTCCTGCGCAGTGGACTTCTGCGCCTTGGCCTGGGCCGCCCGTGCCGCCGGATTACCCTTGCGACTGGCTCCCTTGCCCTTCTTCGCGGCCTTGCGAGCCGAGGCGGCCTTCGCTCGACCCATCCCCCCCGGCATCCCCATGCCGCCAGCCATCTGTCGCATCATCTTGCGGGCCTCGGCGAACCGGTCCAGCAACTGGTTGACCTCGNTGACCGTGACCCCGGATCCACGCGCGACCCGAGCCTTGCGGGACGCCTGCAGGATCCTGGGATCACGCCGTTCCGTCGGCGTCATGGACCGAATGATCGCAACCACCCGATCGACGTCCCGATCGTCGACCTGCGCCAGTTGATCCTTCATCTGGCCCATCCCCGGCAGCATGCCGAGCAGGTTGCCGATCGGGCCCATCTTGCGGACCGCGAGCATCTGCTNGAGGAAATCCTCGAGAGTGAACTCGGAGGCGACCATCTTCGCCGCCATGGCCTCGGCCTGCTCGGCCTCGAACGCCTTCTCGGCCTGCTCGATGAGGGTGAGGACGTCACCCATGCCGAGGATCCGCGACGCCATGCGTTCCGGGTGGAAGACGTCGAAGTCGTCCAGGGCCTCACCGGTGGAGGCGAACATGATCGGCCGACCGGTCACCTGGGCGACCGAAAGGGCCGCACCACCGCGCGCGTCGCCATCGAGCTTGGTCAGGACCACGCCGCTGAATCCCACGCCATCGGCGAAGGCGCTCGCGGTCGCGACCGCGTCCTGACCGATCATCGCGTCCAGGACGAAGAGAATCTCATCCGGTGAGACGGCGTCGCGGATGTCGGCCGCCTGCCGCATCATCTCCTCGTCGACGCCGAGCCGCCCGGCCGTGTCGACGACGACCACATCGAAGACCTGCCGGTGCGCGTGCGCGAGCGCGTCGCGCGCGACGCGCACCGGATCCCCGACCCCGTTGCCGGGCTCGGGCGCGAAGACCTCCACCCCGGCCCGCGCCCCGACCACCTGCAGTTGGTTGACCGCGTTCGGACGCTGCAGGTCGGCCGCGACCAGCAGCGGGGTGTGACCCTGAGCCTTGAGCCAGCGCCCGAGCTTGCCGGCCAGGGTGGTCTTACCCGTTCCCTGCAGGCNGGCGAGCAGGATCACCGTCGGCGGGGTCTTGGCGTACCGCAGCGTCGTCGTGCCGCCGCCGAGGATCGCGACGAGCTCCTCATTGACAATCTTGATTACCTGCTGGGCAGGGTTCAACGACGCACTGACCTCGGCGCCGCGGGCACGCTCCTTCACCGCGGCCACGAAGCCACGGACGACCGGGAGCGCGACGTCCGCCTCGAGCAGAGCCACCCGGATCTCCCGCGCGGTGGCGTCGATGTCGGCATCGGTAAGGCGCCCTCTGCCACGCAGCGACGCGAAGACCTTGTCGAGGCGGCTGGAAAGGGTGTCGAACACGCGCACACACTCCGAGATCGCAGACGGACCGCAGGGACCAGCGTACGCACCCGACGACGAAGGCAGCACACCCCCGTGTCCGATCAACCGACGGCGTCACGCATCGGCCGATCGACGCGGACGCGACGTGCGCGGCCCGGCGAGGCATGCCCGCACGGACGCCGGCCTGGTCATTCACCTGCCGGGTCCGCCCTCTGCGCTGAGGAGGGCGAGACGCCTCGCCGGACGCTCACCCCCCAGCCAGGAGAACACCGAGGAACATGTCGCGGCTGACCGCGGAGCCCCACAGCTCCGCTCAGTGATGAAGCTTAGGTCACATGCCGAACGACCGGAAGGTCTTGACGCTGAGCACGTTGTGGTCTTCGTCGATCCGGCGGCCACTCGATCGATCAGCCGGCTTCGCCCAACAGCGCGTCGACGAACGCCTCCGGCTCGAAGGGAGCAAGATCGTCTGGACCCTCTCCCAAGCCGATCAGTTTCACCGGCATACCGAGCTCGCGCTGCACGGCGATGACGATCCCGCCCTTGGCCGTACCGTCCAGCTTGGTCAGCACGACTCCGGTGAGATCAACCGCCTGCGTGAACACCTGCGCCTGGACAAGCGCGTTCTGACCGGTCGTGGCGTCAAGCACGAGCAGCACCTCGTCGACCGGACCGTGCTTGCCCACCACTCTTTTAATCTTCGCCAGCTCGTCCATCAGACCTGCCTTGGTGTGCAGCCGGCCGGCGGTGTCGATCAACACGGTGTCCACGCCGCTCTGCGTGCCCTGTCGGACCGCATCGAACGCCACCGACGCCGGGTCACCCCCCTCGGCCCCGCGGACCGTGATCGCGCCGACCCGTTCACCCCAGGTCTGAAGCTGATCCGCGGCCGCGGCACGGAACGTGTCCGCCGCGCCCAGCACGACCGTACGCCCGTCCGCGACCAGCAGCCGCGCGATTTTTCCACAGGTCGTGGTCTTGCCCGTGCCGTTGACACCGACGACGAGCACGACGGCGGGACGATCCGGGGCCGTCGTGCGCAGCGATCGGTCGGTCGTCGTACCGATCTGGGCGAGCAGCTCGTCGCGCAGCATCTCCCGCACATCCGCGGGCGTGCGGGCACCGAGCACCTTCGTGCGTTCCCGCAGCGCGGCGACCAGCTCGGTGGTCGCCGTGACCCCGACGTCGGCGAGGAGCAGGGTCGCCTCCACGTCTTCCCACGCGTCCTCGTCGAGATTGTCGCCGGACAGCAGGGAGAGCAGTCCGCGACCGAGCGCGTTCTGCGAACGAGCCAGCCGCAGGCGCAGCCGGACGAGGCGGCCGGCTGCCGGCGGCGGTGCCTCCGGTGGGATCCGCTCCTGGACCGGGATCCCCGGCGCGGCCGGTATCTCGGCGAGCGGGGCGCCGACGCCATCGCTCTCCGTCGGGGATGGCGGCAGCACATCGGGAAGACCGATGTCGTCGACCGTCCTGGTCGCCGAATCGCGGGGTACCTCGGCGTCGTCACCGACCCCGGGACGGTAGTCGGCGCCCGGGCGCGGGCCTTCCTCGATGGATCGGCGGGGGCGTCGACGCAGGGCCGTGCCGGCCACCAGGCCCACGGTGGCCAGTACGACGACGGTGATGACGACGATCAGGATGAGGAGCTCCACGTACCGATCCTGACAGATGACGCCACAAGGCCGTGGCGCTCGCCCGGCGGGAGGGCGGCGGCGTCAGAGCGCCGCCCGCTCCCGCAGCCGCTGACTGATCACTGTCGTCACCCCGTCGCCCCGCATGGCCACGCCGTACAGGGCGTCAGCGATCTCCATCGTCCGCTTCTGGTGGGTGATGATGATCAGCTGCGACTTCTCACGCAGACCCTCGACGGCCTCGAGCAGTCGGCCGAGATTGCGGTCGTCCAGAGCTGCCTCGACCTCGTCGAGCACGTAGAAGGGCGAAGGGCGGGCCCGGAATATCGCGAGCAGGAGAGCGAGTGCGGTCAGTGAACGCTCCCCGCCGGACAACAGCGACAGACGCTTCACCTTTTTTCCCGGCGGCCTCGCCTCGACCTCGATGCCCGTGGTGAGCATGTCATCAGGATCGGTGAGCACCAGCCGGCCCTCACCGCCCGGGAACAGCGTCGAGAAGACGATCTCGAACTCACGGGCGGTGTCCGCGAACGCGACGNCGAAGACCTCACGCACCCGCAGATCAACCTCCTCGACGACCAGCAGAAGATCCCGGCGGGTGCTCTTGATGTCTTCGAGCTGCGCGGACAGGAACGCGGCCCGCTCCTGAAGCGCGGCGAACTCCTCGAGGGCCAGGGGATTCACCCGCCCCAGCCGGGCCAGCTGCTTCTCCGCGGTGGCGGCCCGGGCGCTCTGCTCGGCTCGATCGAACGGCGCCGCGGTGCCGTCGGGCTCATCCGGCGGGACCAGCGTGTCCGGGCCGAACTCGGCCACCAGGTCATCGGCGTCGATACCGTGCTCCTCCAGAGCCTTGGCTTCCAGGGTCTCCACCCGCAGCCGCTTCTCCGCTCGGGCCAGCTCGTCGCGATGGGCGGCGTCGCGCAGCGCCGCGAGTTCGGTGGCCAGAGCGCGCCCCTGGTCACGCNCCCCGACCAGCTCCGTCTCGGCGGCCTTGCGCAGTGCGTCGGCCTCCTCCCGCCCCGCCGCGGCGCGAGCCAGCGAATGGTCCAGTCGGTCGAGAGCGACCTGAGCCGCATCCCCCATCGCCGTCGCGACGGCCGCCTGCCGCTCGCGGACCTCGTGCCGACGGGCCGCCGCGGCCCGTGCCGCCCGCTCGTTCGCCGCCGCGCGGATCAGTCCGTCGGCGCGTCCCTGCAGGCCTCGCACCCGCTCCTCGCTGGTACGGACGGCCAACCGGGCCTCGACCTCGGCGGCGCGCACGGCGGAGGTAGCCGCGACGAGCCGGTCTCGTTCATCCGGAGCCCGCTCCCCCGCCTCCGGCTGCTCCGATGTCGCGGCGAGCGACGCCTCGAGCTCGGTCAACGCTCCGTATGCCCGATCACGGGCTGTTTCGGCCCGTGATCGGGCGCCCTCCAACCGGGCGATCTCGGATGCCGCGGCCCCTCCCGAACGATCGAGCCGCGCCATCTGCTCGGACAGCGCCCGGTGCCGGGCATCGGTCCCGTGCAGCGCCGCCAGTGCCGCGTCGATGGCGGTACGGGCCCGGGTCACCTCGGCACGCGCGGGCTCGAACGCCTCGTGGGCGGACTCGACGCGACGGGTCGCCTCCGCCACGCCGGCCTCGGCCTCGTCCGCCGCGGCCTGCAGTTCGATCGCGGACGGCGGGTTCGCGCTGCCACCGATAGAGAGGGGGGCACCGATGACGTCGCCGGCGCGGGTGACCACCCGCAGGTCGGGGCGCAACGCCGTGGCCCGCTCGGCCGCCGCCAGATCCTCGACCACGACAGTCCGGGCGAGCAGGGACGACACGGCGGTACGGAACCGATCGTCACCGATCTCCACCAGGTCCAGCGCGGCAACGGCACCGGCCGGGAGCGGACCGTCGGCGCTGGCCGCCCCCGGGACGATCGCCGCGCTGCCGTCAGGGCCGGCGCAGGCGTCAGGGCCGGCGCAGGCGTCAGGCTCATCCGCGACGGTGACGGCGGCCACCAGCGCTGCTCGGCCGGCATCCGTTTCCCGCAGCCACGCAAAGGCCGCCATGGCATCCCCCGACGTGCCGACGAGCAGGGCGTCCGCCGCCGGGCCCAGCGCCGCGGCGATGGCCGCCTCCGCGCCGGCGGTCACGCTCAGGACGCCGGCCAGCCGGCCGATCACCTCGAGGGTCGGATCCAGTGCCGGAGCCGAGTCCTCCGCCGTGTTCGAGGCGGTCTGCCCGGTCTGCGCGCCGGTAGCAGCCCTCAACAGTGCCGCGGCTCCGTCGGCCGGCGAGAGGGAGAGGTGCAGCGCGTCGCATCGCGCGGCCCAGGATGCGCGGTCACGTTCGGCGCTACGCTCCTCACCGCGCAGGACCTCGAGCCGCTCGGCGGCAGCGGCATGCACTGCCACGGCCGCGCTGTGCTGCTCGGCGAGATCCTCCCGTGCGCTCTCCATCCGAGAGAGTTCGATCTCGAGGGCCGAACGTGACGCCGAGGTCTCGGTCTCCCGCTCCCGCGCGGCGTCGAGTGCCTCGGTCGTCCGTGCTATCTCGTTCTCGGCACTGGTGGCACGGGACCTGGCGGCCTCCACCTGGCCGGCAAGGCGCGCGATCTCCTCACGGCGAAAAGACGCCGCGCGTGCCGCGGCGATCAGTTCCTTCTCCTCCTGAGCGAGCGCGGCCTCGAGATCGGCACGCCTGGTGACCACCTCGGCGAGCAGATCCCGATCACGCTCCAGCCGCTCGGTGAGGGCGATTTCCTGCTCCCGGACCGCCGTGGCCTCCTGTTCCAGTTCCTCGGGGTCGCGGCGCCCACGTACGTCGTCGGTCGCGGCACGCAACAGGCGACCCCGTTCGACGGCGAGGGAACGGGTGCCCCGCAGCCGTTCCCGCAGGGATGCCAGGGCGTACCAGGTCTCCTGGGCGCCGGTGGCGCGCGGAATGATCGCCGTCAGGTCGGCCTGCAGCTGCTCCTCACGGCGGGCGGCCGCGGCGTGAGCGGCCTCGGTGGTCGTCAGCCGCGCCCGCAATGCCTCCTCGTCCGCGAGGTCGGAGGTGATCGCGACCTGGGCACGATGGAGATCGTCGGCGAGAAGGCGCAGGCGGGCGTCCCGTAGCGAAGCCTGAATCACACCGGCCTTACGGGCGATCTCCGCCTGCCGACCGAGCGGCCCTAACTGCCGACGCAGTTCGGCGGACAGATCGGTGAGGCGGGNGAGGNTCGCCGACATCGCCTCGAGCTTGCGGNGTGCCTTCTCCTTNCGTTTNCNNNGTTTGAGGACGCCGGCGGCCTCCTCGATGAACGCACGGCGATCCTCCGGGCGCGCGTGCAGGACCGCGTCGAGCTGGCCCTGGCCGACGATCACGTGCAACTCTCGGCCGATACCCGAGTCGCTCATCAGTTCCTGGATATCCAGCAGGCGACAACCGGTACCGTTGATCGTGTATTCGCTCTCGCCGCTGCGGAACATCAGTCGCCCGATGGTCACCTCGGTGTACTCGATGGGGAGCGCGCCGTCCGAGTTGTCGATCGTCAGGAGTACTTCGGCGCGCCCCAAGGCCGGGCGAGCGGGCGTGCCCGCGAAGATGACATCGGACATAGTGCCGCCACGCAGGGCCTTGGCACCCTGCTCCCCCAGTACCCAGGCGATGGCGTCAACGACGTTACTCTTGCCCGACCCGTTGGGCCCGACCACGCAGGTTATTCCCGGCTCGAGATGCAGGGAGGTCGAGCTCGCAAAGGACTTGAAGCCCCGCAGGGTCAGGTTCTTGAGATGCACCAGTCTCCGGAGCGCTGGAAGGGTTCACCGGCTCGACCCGGGATGGCCGGACTCAGCCGACGTTCGACAGAGCCATCCTAGTCGGCCACCCGAAGCACCCAGCAGGCTACGCTCCGAAAAAAGTACGAAGAAGGCGGGGAGTGAGGTTGCCCGGCTCTTCCTGGACATAGAGCCGCCAAAGTGATCCGAGACACACGGGCAACATCACTGGGCAGGGACGAGCCAGCCGGGAAAACGACCGATTCGACGATCTCAGCGATCATGACGCCCGTAGAAACGGAGTCTTGCCCACGTAACCGGGCATACCCACTACGAGGGGGCGCCTCCCCGAGGAACGCCCCGCCAGCTCAGCTGAACGCCGGTTCGGCGTCGAGCGCCCGGACATCCTCCGGCACGTCGACACCACCCACCAACGCCTCGTTAACCTCACGTACTCGAGCCAGTTCTGCCTCGAGCTCCGCTACTCGGGCACGAAGCCGACGCACCTCGCAAGAGAGACGCAAGTCGCCGCCGGAACCGACGTGGCCAAAAAGGGCCTTCGCCATAGTGATGGTCCTCCACGATGAGTGACCTAGTGGGTGTCAGACAGCACAAGATCCGAACAGATCAGAGTGCGCCCCAAACAATGACTCCAGGCTCCCATGTCGAGTGACCGAAAGTCAAGAGCATGCCACATGCTCCCGAGCCGGTCCGGTGAACATGCAAAAAGCGGACGGTCATACCCACGACAGTTCCGACAACGCAGCGTCTGCAACCAGTCACTTTCGTCGAAAGTCGGTCAGATCACTCTGCGCCACCTGCCACACAGCCTCCACCCTGTCCGTCCGCCCAGGGGTGTGACCCGTCATCAACAAGTGCAGAAGGTCACGACAGGCCGGCTCCGGCCCCTCCGCGACCACCTCGACCGCCCCGTCCGGGAGGTTGGTGGCGGATCCGACCAGGCCCAGGCGCCGGCCCCGGGTACGCACGTAGTCACGAAAGCCGACGCCCTGGACAAGGCCGGCGACCCGGGCAGTGAATCGGACCACGGCGTGTCCGGACTCCCTCTGCTCCGCGGATACATCGCTCATCAGCACGGTAGGGTACTGGCCATTGTGGATACCACATACTTCCCAGACATGGCAGGCCGGCCGAAAGAGACACGGCGGCAGGGTGATCATCGGCTGGAACGGCCGGACCGGCCACGTTTCCGCCGCCGGTCCGCTGCCGTGCTACTCGCGTGTGGAGCTCTCGGCTCGGCACTCCTTCTCAGCGGTTGCGGCCAGAACTTCTCTCAGGACGGCGGCACACTACCCGTCCCACGCGCGAGCACCGATGGTGACCGCCAGGTCACCCCGGAGCCGGTCGACAGCGCAGACAAGATTATTGGTCCTGGCTACGCCCCGCCGCGTACCGCAGGGCCTACCCAGACAGCGGTGCCCAATCTGCCGGGCGGCAAGCAGTAGTCAGTACCACGCGTAACTACTACCCATACGATTTACCTCATGCCGATCGCCGGTGAGACGCGGCTGGACNCCCGGCTNCCCAGGCNAAGATCAGCCCGCTCGCCGGCCTGGTAGCCCGCACGACCGCCGCTCCCAGAGAGCTGGCGTGTCCTTGGCGCTCGCAACCTGGGATAGGCTCTTGCCAGGTGCGCGTCCACCCGCTGGCTTCGATTCGCCAGGACGACGGCCACCGACGGCGTCGTCGAGGGCCGGTCCGATCCGTTCTCCCGGGTCTGCGTCTGCTGGGTCTGCGCCCGCTCCCGGGCCATCCGCTCCGTCCTGGTCAGTCTCTCCGCCACCGCCACCGCGAAGCCTGCCATCCACGACCGACGAAACGCCCGCGGGTCCTCCTGGCGTGGTGGACGGGCGAGGGCCAATCCCTGTGCCTGCTGGACCAGCAACNAGGTGAACAACATCTGCACGCGGTGGATATCCGCATCCATCCCGAACAGATGAGCGGAGTGCCCCGTCCCCACTGCACGCTGCTCGGTCCGGTACACGAGCCGGCAACCAAGCGGTGCGGCAATGCCCGCGAGCAACGAGATCTTGTCCCGGGCATAGGGCGGATCGACGGCCACCACCAGGTCAGCCGCCTCGACGCGGTGCGGCGACGCCTCCTCGACCAGCGCGCGGTCGATCCCGTACTGGGCGATCAACNCGGCCGCCTTGCTGTTATAGGTTTCGCGGGCGGCCTCGCTCAGCCCCTCCGCCTCCGCCATCGCCAACAGCTTCCGTATACGACCGAGCAGGGCATCCGGATTCATCGCGTCTCCGTCCATGTCGCGTCGGGGGCAGGCCAGCCAACCGACGTGCCGGATGATGCCTCACCGATCCCGGCAGCCCGGTCTCGGTCCTGGACGAGGCGATAACTGTGAACGCCGCGGCAGGTCTGGCTCCCCACCCGACTATCGCGGACGCCACGCCCGGCACCCCACCCGAGAGCCGCGGGATTCGAACGTGTGATCGAACCTTACCACCTGGCCCGTCTTGGGTGCGGCTGGCAGGTGGGGCAAGTGAAGCTCGACCGGTTCATGAAAGCGTCCCGGCGCACCGCGTCTCCGCATCGTGTGCACGGCCGACCCGCGCGGCCATACACCTGTAGCGACCGTTCGAACAGCCCGCTGACTCCGTCCGCCGACACGTACAGGCGGTCGAAGGACGTACCGCCCACCTCAAGAGCCGCGATCATCACCGTCCGCACGCAACCCAGCAGCCTGCCGACCTCCGCCCGGGTGAGGGTCTCGGTCGGCCGCGCGTAGTGCAGCTTCGCGGCCCACAGGGCCTCATCCGCGTAGATGTTCCCGACCCCGCTGACAAGTGTCTGATCGAGCAGGGCCCGCTTCACGCCGGTACGGCGTCGACGCATCCTCTCCGTGACGAGCCGCTCGTCGAAGGCGGGATCCAGAGGATCCCTGGCGATGTGCGCGACGGGAGCAGGCAGATCCGCTTCCCCCGTTGCGACCGCCAGGCCACCGAAGGTGCGTTGATCCACAAATCGCAGTTCGCGTCCTCCGTCCGTGAAGACGAACCGGATCCGCAGATGCTTCTGGTCGGGGGTGGCGGGTGGAACGACGAGCAACTGTCCGCTCATCCCGAGATGGGCGATCAGTGCATCCCCCTGAGCCGGATGACCTGGGGGCAGGGCGGGCGGAGACATCTCGGCCAGCACGGCAGCTGATTCCTCCTCCGGTGGTTCTTCTGGAACCACCGGAGCGCACGCCGCATGGTCTACCGGCGGCTGAAGTACCAGCCACAGATACTTGCCGCGGCGTCGTGCCGCCGTTATCCGGCGGCCGACGAGCAGCGCCGAGAAGTCGGCGGCACCGGCCAGATGACGGCGCACCGCACGAGGATGGTGGACGTCAACCGATGCGATGACGCGACCGACGACACCACGTTCCAGACCGCGGCGAACAACCTCTACTTCGGGGAGTTCTGGCATGATCTCCGGTCGTCGGGTCGGGTCAGTGGGATGACACCGGACCCTCGACGTGGCTCGATGAAGCTGTTGCCACCCCTGAAGCTGTTGCCACCACTGAAGCTGTTGCCACCACCGAGCCTGTCGCCAGCGCCCAGGAAGCGAATCGGGGCAGCTGATGATCAGCCACTCTCACAGACCCGAGACCTGATCGTGATCAAGGCTGCCGACGGCGGACTTCTCGTGATTTCCGCCGGCGACGTCCGCGCCCGAACCGTCCTCCCGCCCCAAGGCTGACCGTTCCTCGAGAACCGCGAAAGCCGCGGCGGCCGCCCGCTGCTCGGCCTCCTTCTTGCTTCCCCCTTCGCCCTCGCCCAGTGGCTCTCCCGCGATCCTCGCGTAGGCGGTGAATCGCTTCGCGTGGTCCGGACCGGCCTCCTCGACGATGTATTCGGGCGGCCCGAGAGCCAGCACCGCCGTCTGTTCCTGCAGTGAGGTCTTCCAGTCAAGCCCTGCGCCTCGGCCGGCGGCCTCGTCCAGCAAGGGATCGAAGAGACGGTGCACGAAACCGGAGGCCACGTCGAGGCCTGAGGACAGATAGACCGCCCCGATGATGGCCTCGAGGGTGTCGGCGAGAATGCTCGCCTTGTCGCGCCCCCCGGTGGTCTCCTCGCCCCGGCCCAGCAGCAGGTACGGACCGAGCCCGGTGGGTCCGATCCCCCGTGCCACGTCCGCGANAGCCCGCATGTTCACAACCGAGGCCCGCTGCTTGGCGAGCTGCCCCTCGGGAAGATCCGGGTGGCGGATGAACAGTGCCGCCGTCACCACCAGACCGAGCACCGCATCGCCCAGGAACTCCAGGCGTTCATTGGTGGGCAGGCCGCCCTTCTCATAGGCATAGGAGCGGTGTGTGAGGGCGCGGTCGAGCAGCTCGGGGTCGATGGCGACCTCGAGTACCTCGATCAGGCCGTCCCGCGGCGGCGGGGGTGGCAGCTGGCGGGTCATCCGACCAGCCCGGCCAGGGCCCGGCGACGCGCCACCAAGATCGCCATCGCCGCTCTGGTCCGAGAGGCCAGGTCCGCATGGACCGCGACCGACGCCGCCCTCAGCGCCGCGAGCAGCCCGACTGCCTGGCTGTCGCCGGCTTCATCCGGTGCCCGCTCCGCGTGGACCGCGACACCATCGACCCCCAGCACGATCGTTCCCCCCCGCACATCAGGATCTTCCAACGTTCCCCATCCCGGATCCAGACCGGCCCTGGACAGGTGCCCCGTACCCCGATGAGATTCCCACCATCGCATCCCGCGGATGACGGACATCAGGACATCTCCGGTGAATCCGTCGGTGACCGCCACGTCAACTCCACGGCGATGATCGATCTTCTGGCCGTCGCCCGGCTCGCCCGTCCACGAAGGCGCGAGGAGCCGATCAGCCGTCAGCGGGCCGACATAGTGCAGATCGAGCGATCGGAGCAGCTCGTCGGCGGCTCGTCGCAAGGTGTCGGGAAGCGCTGGACGCGCCGTCAGAAGCCCGACTCGGGGAGCGTTGACGGCGAAGCGAACCGCGGCGTATGCACTGCCCGCGACCGCGAACTGGGCGAGTTCGTCCGCCGTCACATCAACCGTCGCCCCCGCGTCGCACAGCACGACGGGGGCGTTCGCCCCGCCGACAATCGAGGCGAGAGTGGCCCGTGTCGCCCCGGGGAGCAGACCGTAGGTGAACTGAGCCGAGGCGACCACGGCTTCGGCCGGGGCTGTCGAGACCATCGCATCGGCATGTCCGTCACGGACCAGGCGCGCCGCCACCCGGACGCCGGAGTCCCGACGTGCTCGCACTTCACGCAATGCCTCCGGGCCCGCCGAAACGCTGCGAGCGGCCGTGGCGAGCAGGACGCGCTCGCCTGGCACAATTCCCAGCCGAGCAAGGTCATCCCGGACGGTATCACCGGATGTCACCAGAGTGAGCACCAGATGCGGATCGGCGCCGAGCGCACTGGGCAATGCCTCGAGGAGAGGCCCGGAAGGCAACCCCTCCCCCACCAGGTCAACGGCGATACGTGTCACACCGGGTCAGACGTCAAGCACCTGACGGTCGTTGTACCGGCCGCACGTGCCACAGACGGTGTGCGGCCGGATCACGTGCCCCCGCGAGCACTTTGCGAGGGTCGGCACCTTGGCCTTCCACTGCGAACGCCGGGACCGGGTGTTGCTGCGCGAGGTGCGCCGCTTCGGGACGGCCACTATTCCTTCTCCTTGCTCTCATGAGGGTCGGTGCGACCCTTCTCGGTTCCCGTCGCTCCGCTGCCGGCCAGCGCGGACAGCGCCGCCCATCTCGGGTCGGATCGCGCATGGGAATGTCCAGGCTCGACATCGTCGAGACGCACCCCGCAGTCCACGCAGAGTCCCGCACAGTCCGGACGGCAGATGGGTGACAGCGGAAGGTTGAGTACCAGGGCATCCCGCACCACGGGCTCGATGTCCGCATGATCATCGATCAGTACCCGAGCATCTTCGTCGTCACCCAGGTCCACGGCTCGGTCAGGGTAGTAGAACAGCTCGCGAAACTCGACCATGCTGACCTCGGACACGTCGTCCAGGCAGCGCGCACATTCACCCCGAAGCGGCGCCACGACGCTCCCGCTGACCAGGACACCCTCGATCACCGATTCGAGACGCAGGTCCAGGGTGACGCTTGCGCCGGCCGGCACCCACATCATCTCGGTTCCGAGATCGGCGGGAAGTTCCGCCTGCGCCCGGACAAGCCGCATCGACCCGGGCCGACGACCGAGCTCACGGGNGTCCAGTACAANGGGACCCCTCGGGGTCCGACGGCGAAAGTGGGATCCAGTCATGGCGGCAGTCGAATTCACATCTACGTCAATGTCAGGAAGGCCAGCCGAAACAGGGCCTTCGTGGTGGTGTAGCTACCCGGCGTCGCTGACGACTGAGGCAGCCCGACGTCAGCGGCACCCTGGACCCTCCCAGCGGCCCGGACCCTCCCAGAGGATCGACGAACAGACTCCAGCCGGTCAACTACCGAGCCGGTCAGCTACCAACGCCGGTCAGCTACTACGGGCTCCTAGCCTATCCGATCGGTGCCGCGGACGATCCGATCAGGCTGCCGGGATCTCCGGACACCCGAGCCCGGCGGGCGGCGGACCTCCGCCTAGGAAGCCGCTCGGGTGCCGCTCGCCCCCCGCGACCGGCCCCGGAGCCCGGACAGTCCGGAACGGCGGGAGAGCCCGGCGGAAGTCGGTCGGCGGCTACCCACCCGGCGGGGGNTACTGAGCGAGGCGCTCACGGAGCTGTTTGAGTACCACATCCGGTACCAGCCCCGACACGTCACCTCCGTAACGCGCGACCTCCTTCACCAGACTGGAGGACAGAAAGGCATATTGCGGGTTCGTACTCATGAAAAGAGTCTCCACGCCCGCAAGCGAATTGTTCATCTGCGCCATCTGAAGCTCATAGTCGAAGTCGCTGACCGCACGCAGTCCTTTGACGATCGACTGGATACCCCTACTCCGACAAAAATCGACGATCAGCCCGTGGGACGCATCCACCAGGACGTTGGACGGCGCCATCGGATGATCACGCAGGGCCTCTCTGATGAGCTCCATCCGCTCGTCGACGGTGAACAAGGTGACCTTGTTCTTGTTGATCGATACGGCGACCACGACCTCGTCGAAGAGTCTGCTCGCTCGGACGATGATGTCGAGATGACCGTTGGTGATCGGATCAAATGAACCGGGANAGGCTGCCCTCCTCATGATCGAATACCGTACCAGAGAGCACCCTCCCCGTACCTCCGGTCGCGCAGCGCACACAACCCGTCAGGCCAGGCGACCGGGCCCGAGCGGTGCGATCTTTCGACAACGCAGACACCGNCCGCAGTCAACCAGGCGGCCGCCAGCAGCTTTGACAGCACTTCGCCGAGTTCCGAATCGCGCATCGCGTACGGCGGATCGAGGAAAACCACGTCGTAGGGATTATCCGAGGTGTTCTGCACCACACGCTCTACCGCGGCTTGCGCGATCTTCGCGCCCGACAGTCCCAGCGCTGTCACGTTCCGCCGCAGAGTGNGTATCACGACCGGATCGCGGTCGACGAGAAGAGCATGAGTGGCACCCCGAGACAGCGCTTCCAGACCGACCGCACCAGACCCGGCATAAAGATCGGCAATCCGAGCACCCCGCAGATCCAGACAGGTCGACAAGGTGTTGAACAACCCCTCACGGGCACGTTCCGAGGTCGGACGGGTGGTCGTTCCGGGTGGAACCACGAGCCGCCGACCACCCGCGGTTCCACTGATGATGCGCGTCATCGGGCCACCCGGTCATCCCTTCTCGAGGAAGGCGACACTGGTGTCGTCGAGAACCGCGTCGAGCAGCCGGCGCAGTGCGGGATGCCGGTCCAACCCGGGGTCGTCGTCAACCAGGCGACCGGCCTCCTCGCGTGCGTCGCGGATCAGGTCCTCATCACGAAGAAGTTCCAGGAGCTTCAGGGATCGTCGTCCGCCGGACTGGGCGGCCCCGAGCACATCGCCCTCTCGACGCTGCGCGAGGTCGAGACGGGCCAGCTTCGCCCCGTCGCTGGTGGCGGCGACCGCGCTGAGCCGCTCCCAGGCGGGGGATCCCGGCTCGGCCGCTGTATGCAGAAGACACCAGCCGGGCGCGGTGCCCCGGCCGACCCTCCCGCGCAGCTGGTGCAGCTGGGACACGCCGAACCTGTCCGCGTCCAGGACGACCATCACTGTCGCGTTCGGTACGTTCACTCCCACCTCGATGACGGTGGTGGCGACCAGCACGTCGACCTCGCCGGCCGCGAATCGGTTCATGGTGGCCTCCCGTTGCCCGGGTGCGAGACGACCGTGCAGCGGTTCAACCCTGAGGTCCGCAAGCTCGCCATCCACCAACAGGGGCAGCACCTCACACACTGTCGCAGCTGGTCGGGACGCTCGCGAATCCGGACCGGCAGCCGAGGATTCGGCGGGATCATCCTCCCCGCCCCCGTCCTCCCCGCCCGCACCGATCCGGGGACACACGACATAGGCCTGATGCCCGGCGGCCACCTCGTCGCGGATTCGTCCCCACATTCGATCCGTCCAGGATCTCTGGCTCGCCGGCACCACGAACGTCCCGATGGGAGANCGTCCCGCTGGCAGTTCGGTGAGCTCGGAGACTTCGAGATCACCGAACACGGTCATCGCGACCGTCCGGGGAATCGGTGTCGCGGTCATCACAAGAAGGTGGGGAGGACGTCGTCCACGCGCTCGCAGTGCGTCCCGCTGTTCGACGCCGAAACGATGCTGTTCGTCGACGACGATCAGACCAAGATCGTTAAAAATCACCTCATCGTGCAGCAGGGCATGAGTACCGACCACCAGACCGGTGGAACCGTCCGCGATCTCCGCCAGAGCCTCCCGCCGCGCACGCCCTCCCATCGATCCGGTGACCAGCGTCACCCGCGTGGCCCGATGATCGGCTCCTAGTTCCCCTGCCCGGGCCAGATCGCCGAGCATCTCCCGGAGGCTTCGGCTGTGCTGAGCGGCAAGAGTTTCGGTGGGCGCCAGGAGTACCGCCTGGCCGCCCGTGTCGACCACAGTGAGCATCGCCCGCAGGGCGACCAGTGTCTTGCCCGAACCCACCTCTCCCTGTAGCAGTCGATGCATCGGAACGGGCCGACCGATCTCGGCTGCGATCGTCTTCCCCACCTCGCGCTGGCCCGTCGTGAGGGGGAAGGGCAGATCGGCATCGAACGCCGCCAGCAGACCATCCGGACGCTGCGACCGGGGTGTTGTCGCCAGCGCCTCCACCTCACGACGCCGCTGGGCCAACGCCACCTGCAACACCAGAGCCTCATCCCAGGTGAGGCGCCGACGACCGGAGGCGATCTCACCACGGTTCGCGGGCTGGTGAACCAGCCGGAAGGCCTCGGCCAGAGCGGGCAGGCGGTACCGGCTGCGGAGATCGTCCGGCAACGGATCCTCGACGGGATCGAGAGAGTCCAANGCCAGCCGGACGCACCTCGCCAGCGTCCAGCTCGGCACCTTGGCGGAGGCGGGGTAGATCGGAACCAGCGCGTTCGCGAACGGCGCACCGCTGACGGCTTCCCCGCTCTCCTCGGGTTCGAGGAGCTGGACCTCCGGGTTGGTCAGCTGACGCTGCCCGCGGAACTCGTCGACCTTGCCGGCGAACAGCGCGGTCGTCCCGGGACGTAGGTCACGCTCCCGCCAGCTCTGATTGAAGAAGGTCAGCGACAGTGAATGCCGGCCGTCCGTCACCGTCACGCGCACCATCGACTTCCGGGTGCCGCGCATCGGGCGGCGTTCCGTCTTCTCGACCCGGGCCTGGACCGTAACCGTCTCACCGACGACGAGGTCCGCGAGGTCCGTCAGCTCGCCTCTCTCATGGTACCGGCGGGGCAGGNGCCCCAGCAGATCACCGACCAGCCTCAACTCCAGACCATCGGCCAGGAGGGCGGCGGCACGCGCGCCGACGAGGGCCTTCAGGGGCGTGTCGAGGTCGACCACATTACCGATAGTGCACCGGAGCACCGACAGTACCGAGNCCCNCCGGCTCCCGCCGCATCATCTGGACCACAGAACTGGACCACAGAAGGTGGGGTAACCTCAAGCGGGCCGCCACTGCGCGCGTCCCCCGGCGGCGCCGTCAGGGTCGCGGGTTGCGTACGATTCTGGTTCTGACTCCCCTGACGTCCCGGGCACGCCTACCGGGACCAGTACTACTTCGACTTCGGCTACTACTTCGACGGAGTGTTTCTCGTGTCTTCGGTGTGTGACGTCTGCGGCAAGGGGCCGGGCTTCGGTATGTCGGTCTCCCACTCCCACCGACGCACGCGCCGTCGGTGGAACCCCAACATCCAGACCGTGCGCACGGTCGTGGGCGGGACCCCCAAGCGGCTGAACGTCTGCGCTTCCTGCATCAAGGCGGGCAAGGTCTCTCGCGCCTGAGCCCTCCGGGCCGGACGTTACTCCGGCCGGACGGGGCGTCACCGGACACAGGCCTCCCGTGGAGGTCGAGGCGGAGCGCGGCCACATCCACGTCGGGTACGCTGCCGGTCACCGACGCCGATCCGTTAGTGTCCCGGCATGGCAGGCTCCAGGCGTCGGATTCGGCTCGCCCTCCTGTTCGGTGGCCGCAGCACCGAGCACGCGATCTCCTGTATATCGGCCAGCGGTGTACTGCGAGCCCTGGATCGTGACGTCTACGACGTCGTCCCCGTCGGCATCGACACACATGGCCGCTGGGTCGTGCTGCCGGACGACCCGACCGCCCTCGCGGTGACGGGAGACCGACTGCCCGCCGTCGTCGCGGCCCACGGTGAGAGCGTCGTCCTGGCCGCGGATCCGACGACGCCCGGTCTGTTGCCGTGCCGCCCCCGCGGCGGCCTCGACTCTGTCAGGAACACCCTCGGGAGCAGCGACGCTCTCGGGAGCAGCGNCATTCCCGGGGACATCGATGTGGTCTTCCCGCTGCTCCACGGCCCCTTTGGGGAGGATGGGACGGTCCAGGGTCTCCTGGAGATGGCCGGCCTGCCCTACGTCGGCTCCGGGGTGTTCGCCAGCGCGGCCGCCATGGACAAGCAACACATGAAGGCACTGCTGCGGGCCGCCGGCCTTCCCGTCGGCTCCTACGCCGTCCTGCGAGCCGGTGACACACTCACCGGGGCCGACCAGGAACGGCTGGGGCTGCCCGTCTTCGTGAAGCCCGCGCGCGGCGGGTCGAGTATCGGGATCAGCCGGGTCGAGGCCTGGGCGGACCTGGACACCGCGATCAAGGCAGCCCGCGCCAGCGACCCCAAGGTCCTGGTGGAGTCGGCGATCGTCGGCCGCGAGATCGAGTGCGGGGTCCTCGGAATTCTAGACGGCCCCGGTGCCGAGGCGAGTGTGCCCGCCGAGATCACCGTCACGTCTTCGGCCGGCTNCTACGACTTCGAGGCCAAGTACATGTCCGACGCCACCCACTTCGACGTCCCGGCCAACCTGTCCCACGCGGTACGGGAGGAGGTCCGGGGAGTGGCGATCGCGGCGTTCGAGGCCCTGGACTGCGCCGGGCTCGCGCGGGTTGACATGTTTGTCACGGCCGACGACCATGTGATCATCAACGAGGTCAACACGATGCCCGGTTTCACCCCTACCTCGATGTTCCCGCGGATGTGGGAGGCGAGCGGGGTCACCTATCCGCAGTTGGTGGACCGGCTCGTCAGGCTGGCCCTGCGCGACGGAGCGGGGCTGCGCTGACCGCCCGGCACCTGCGCCACCCGGGCCCGTGACGGCGTGGAGGCGTTCCGCCGGGCGGGAATGGCCGGGAGCTCGTCTCAGGATGTCGTCGACCTGCTGTGCGCCCGCACGGCGGGGGCGACCGAGACGAGTACCTCGAACGCCTGCACGTCGGCGGGCAGGGNGAGAACCACCTGGGGCTGCCGCGTGGGGGTGGAATAGCGCACCGTCGTGCCGCCCAGGTTCTCGGCGAACCACCCCACATCGTCCACGACGGACAGCATCGCATCGGGACGGTAGCTTGCCGGAAGACCGGGCGCGCCGCAGGTGAGCACCACCGGCGCCGCGCCGTAGGCCGCCGCCGTGGCCTGTGGGGGGTCCAGTGTCCGGCGGTCGAGGTCGTCCCCGAGCGACGGGGGAAGATCGTGGACCAGGTCCACGCACGACGAACGGACCGACTCCGCGGGAATCGGCACGTTGGTCAGCCGAATCGATCCGGGACCGCCGCATCCGACCAGCGCGAGCAGGACCCACGAGGCGACGAACACCGGATACCGACATGACCGCCCCGGCCGGCGCCCGCCCCGTGCCGGGCGTCGGCCCCGCTCGGCTTGCTCACCACCGGTGGCCATGTCCCGATTCTGGCGCGCCACCGACGTCACCGGTGGCCCGGCCCCGGCGGTGGGCGCGAGCCGGGAGCCGGGAGCGCCCACCGGGTCCCCCGTCCCGGAGCCGACCTGACCCACGTCGGGACGGAGGAGCTTCAGCGGCGGAGAAGCTCAGAAGTGAACGACCGGGCAGGTCAGCGTGCGGGTGATGCCGTCGACCGACTGCACTCTCGCCATGACCATCTTCCCGAGGTCATCGACGGTGGCCGCCTCCGCCCGGACGATGACGTCATAGGGGCCGGTGACGTCCTCGGCCTGGGTGACCCCGGGGATCTGCTCGATCTCCTTGGCAACCGAGGAGGACTTGCCGACCTCGGTCTGGATAAGGATGTACGCGTGGACCACAGACGCTCCCTCGTCGGACGTCGACAGCCCGTCGAGCAGAACTACGGGCCGACAGAAGGTAACAGGCAAACGGCCCGGATGAGAGCCTCCGAGGTCGAGGAATTTGCTCAGATCGGCCGACAGGGACCGACCGAGGGGTCGCCCGGCCTCATCCGGAACCCCAATCGTGGGGGTCAGCTGGCCGGCTCGGTACCCGGTTGTGATGGCAACCACGACGCAGCTACCCAGAGCGAAGAATAGGAGACACGTGAACGCTCGGAGCATCCGGAGCGAGCCGCCGCCGGAACCGAGCTCCGCCCCGCCCCGCGTACTGACGATCGCCGGATCGGATTCTGGCGGCGGCGCGGGCATTCAGGCAGATCTCAAGACGATGCTCGCCCTCGGCGTCCACGGCATGAGTGCGATCGTCGCGGTGACGGCACAGAATTCCCTGGGCGTCCATGGTGTGTGGGATCTCCCTCCGGAAGCGGTCCGAGCCCAGATCAGAGCGGTCGTGGCGGACATCGGGGTCGACGCGGTGAAGACGGGGATGCTCTCCTCCGCGGCTCTGGTCTCGCTGGTCGCCGCCGAACTCTCGCGGCTCGACGTACCCGTCGTGGTCGATCCGGTCAGCGTCTCCAAGCACGGCGACCCCCTGCTGTCCCCGGAGGCGGTCGAGGTGGTCCGTACGGAGCTCATGCCCCGCGCCACCATCGCCACACCGAACCTCGACGAGGTACGTCTGCTGACCGGGGTGGAGGTGCTGGACGTCGCCGACCTGCCCAGAGCCGCCGAGGCGATGCTCGCCCTGGGCCCGCGCTGGGTGCTGGTGAAGGGCGGGCATCTTCCCGGCGACGCGGTCGACCTGCTCACCGACGGGACCACCGAGGTCGTCCTCCGAAGCCCCCGCCTGGACCGGCGGCACACCCATGGCACCGGATGCACGCTGGCCTCCGCGATCGNCGCGCACCTGGCGCAGGGGCGTGGTCACGTCGAGGCCGCACAGGCCGCCAAGGCCTACGTCAGTGGCGCCCTGGCCAGCGGCTTTCCGCTCGGCGCGGGGATCGGCCCGGTAGACCACGGCTATCGTCACCGTAGGTAGCAGCCTGAGAGCCGGGCTCGGGCCGCGCCGGCGGCGTCTGGTTCAATCGCCCCGCCGCACGTGACCTGACGCACGTCACGCATCCGCATCATCACCGTGGAGGTAGCCCGTGGGGGCGCACAGCTCGGGAGTGGTACCATCCACCAGCACGGACCGACGGTGGTATCGCATCGTCGGCGGCGCTCCGCTCACCGGCTCGGTCGAAGCGTCCGGGGCCAAGAACTCGGTCACCAAGCTGCTCGTCGCCACCCTCCTCACGCCAGAGCCGTGCACCCTGACCCGGGTGCCTCGGATCGCCGAGGTCGACGTGGTCCTGGGCATGCTCGCCGAACTCGGCACCCAGGTGGAGTGGCTGGACGAGCACACTGTGCGACTCGCCACCGAAAAGATCATCGACGCGTCGCTGTCCGAGGCCTACTCCGGGGTCAACCGGATACCGATCCTGATGATGGGCCCGCTCCTGCACCGCGTCGGCGAAGCCGTGATCCCGCTGCCCGGCGGTTGCCGGATCGGCAAGCGTCCCGTCGACTTCCACCTCGCCGGCCTGCGTGCCATGGGTGCGGAGATCGTCGAGCAGCTGCGTTCCGTCCAGGTCAAGACGCTGGGTCTGCACGGCACCCATGTCGCGCTGCCGTTCCCGAGTGTCGGCGCGACCGAGAACCTGCTCCTGGCCGCGGTCCGGGCGCAGGGTACGACCGTCATCTCGAATGCGGCGGTGGAACCGGAGGTCATCGACCTCATCATGTTCCTGCAGCAGATGGGCGCCCTCGTCGACGTGGAAGTCGACCGCACGATCGTGGTGCAGGGGGTCGACGCACTGCGGGGAGCCACCCATGCCCCGATCCACGACCGCATCGAAGCCGCGTCCTTCGCCTCGGCCGCGGTGGCCACCAACGGCAGGGTGGAGGTGGTCGGTGCCCGCCAGGAACATCTGGCGACCTTCCTCAACCACCTCCGCCGGCTCGGNGGCGAGTTCGAGGTCACCCCGCGGGGCATGACCTTCTTCCGGGCCCAGCCGTTGACCGCGTCACATGTGCAGACCGACGTACACCCCGGGTTCATGACCGACTGGCAGCAGCCCCTGGTCGTCCTGCTCACCCAGGCCAAGGGTGCCTCCGTGATCCACGAGACGATCTACGAGGACCGGTTCGGATACACCAGACAACTGGCCGAGATGGGCGCCGACATCGCCCTGTCGACCCTGTGCCTCGGTGGGAAGGCCTGCCGGTTCGCGTCCCGGGACTTCGAGCATTCGGCGGTCGTGAGCGGGCCGACCTCCCTCACCGGCGGTGATCTGGCGATCCCCGACCTGCGCGCCGGCTTTGCCTACGTGCTGGCCGCGCTGGTGGCCGACGGCACCAGCATCATCCGCGGGACCCGTTTCCTCGAACGCGGTTACGAGGACCCGGTGGGTAAGCTGCGCTCGATCGGAGCGTTCATTGACACGCAGGCCGTGGGTTCGCCCCCGGCACCGACCACGCCCCGACCTGACCGGAACGACGGTGCTGCCGGGCCAGGCGCATGCAGGTGAGGCGCGTGCAGGCCAGGCGCATGCAGGTCAGGGTCACGCAGGTCAGGGACACGCAGGTCAGAGACGGAGCCGGTACTCCGGGCCCGGCTCCCGACTCATCAGATCCTTGACGGCCTCCATCGGGGGAAGACCCTCATAGAGGACCCGTTCGACCTGGCGGGTGATCGGCATGGCGACGCCCAGGTCATCGGCCATGGCGAGCAGGGGGCGGCAGGAGCGCACCCCCTCGGCGACCTGCTGCTGTTCGGCCTCCACCTGCGCGAGCGTGAGGCCACGCCCGAGTTTCTCGCCGAAGGTGCGGTTGCGCGAGAGNGGGGAGCCGCAGGTCNCCACGAGANCCCCCAGTCCCGCCAGTCCCGCGAATGTCATCGGATCGGCACCCAGCGCGACCCCGAGTCGGAGGGTCTCGGCCAGGCCGCGCGTCATCAACGAGGCGAGGCTGTTGGTGCCGAAGCCCATTCCCTCCAGCATGCCGGCAGCCAGTGCGATGACGTTCTTGATCGCTCCGCCCAGCTCGCAGCCGATCACGTCGGTGTTGGTGTAGGGGCGGAAATAGGGCGTCCAGCACGCCGCCTGGACGGCCTCCGCCGTGCTCGTCGAGGTACTGGCGACCACAGTCGCCGCCGGCTGCTCGGCGGCGATCTCGGGCGCCAGATTCGGACCGCTCACCACCGCGATCCGGTCCGGCGACACGCCTGTGACCTGCGTGATGACCTCGCTCATCCGCAACTGGCTGCCCACCTCCACCCCCTTCATCAGGCTGACGTAGACGGCGTCGGGCCCAATCAGGGGCGCCCATCCGGCGAGGACGGAGCGCAGCGCCTGAGACGGTACGGCCAGCACCACGAACTCCGCGCCGGCCAGCGCCTCCCCCGCGTCGGACATCGCGCGCACCCGGTCCGGCAGCTGGATCGCCGGCAGATAGCGCGGATTGACCTGGCGGGTGTTGACCGCCCGGACGATCTCAGGGTCACGGGCGACCAGGTTGACCCGTGCTCCGGCATCCGCGAGGACCTTCGCGAACACACTTCCCCAGGACCCGGCCGTAAGCACCGCGGCCCGTCTCACCTGGTTCCCCAGGAAACGTCCGGCCGAGCGGGGGGAGTGATCGCGACCCCGACGATGGGTACGAGGAAGGCGCCACCGATCGAGGCGTTTTCTACCTTGTGGCGGGAATCGACAATAATTNTGCCCTCCNGNTGGATCGCGTGCCTGGTATCGACGCCCGGCCGGCTGGACACCTCGCATCGCGCCGCGTCCGCCGCGTCCTCACTCTGACCGTAGACGCCGATCTGGCGGGTACCACGCAGGATGCGCCGCATGCCGGGGACGCGCCACGGCTCCGGCGTTCAGCCCGCGCACGCAGGACCCGGCGCACCGCGGGGTCGGCATGGCCTATGGTCGCCTTCGTGTGGCTCCCACGAAACGGAGTGTCCTGGACGGTCGTGCTGCCGCTGAAGAACCTCACCCGGGCGAAGACCCGGCTGGACCGCCCCGACCGGAGCCGGCTGGCCCTTGCGATGGCCTTGGACACGGTGATGGCGGTACTTGAGTCCGAGACCGATCTGGTCGGCGCCGTGATGATCGTAACGAACGATCGGACGGCCGACCACGCCCTGTCGACTCTCCTCAATTCCCACTATATTGGCGCAGATCAACCGAATCTTTCCCCGGCTGCGAGGAGTGCTCGGCTCGTCGTGATTCCGGACGAACCCGACCGAGGTCTCAATCCCGCTCTGGTGCACGGCGCCGCGCTGGCCTCGGCCCGCTGGCCCACCCGTGCGGTGGCTGCCCTCTCCGCCGACCTTCCCGCGCTGCGCCCCCCCGAGCTGCATCAGGCGCTGTCCGAGGCGAGCCAGCACCGTCGAGCGGTTCTCGCCGACGCGACCGGAACGGGAACCGTTCTGCTGACCGCGTCGGCCGGCGCCACCCTGCAGCCCGCATTCGGACCACACAGTCACGCCACGCACCGTCGCTCCGGAGCGGTGGATCTGACGGGAACCCTCGGTGGCTCGGTACCGGGACTGCGACGTGACGTCGACACGCTGGCGGATCTGGCGCAGGCCCGGGACCTGGGGGTAGGCCGGGCCACCAGGGCGGCGCTGACCGCCGGGTATCACTCCCCGCTCGTGGCGGAGGACTCCGGCGGATCCGGCGGCGAATCGGGCACCTCGGCGGAGTCAGGGCTGTCCGTACCACCGGGGATCGTAGGCGGAACCCAGCGCCGGATCGTGAGCGACGCGAGCGGACCAGGTCGGGCGAAGAAGTATCCCTGACCCAGCTCGCAACCCAGCTCCTCGAGCTCGGCGATCTGTCCTTCCCGCTCGATGCCCTCGGCCACGACGACGGCACCGAGGGCGTGCGCGAGACTGATCATCGATCGACGCATCGTCGCCACCCGGTGTCCGTCCCTGGGCGGTGGTTCGAGCAGCGTCCGATCGAGCTTCACGACGTCCACCGGCAGTTGATGGAGGGCGGCCAATGTGCTGTGGCCGGCACCGACATCGTCGAGCGCGACCGCCACCCCCAGCGCACGAACCTCGTTCAACACCTCGCGTGCGCCGCGCAGATCGTCAATCCGGCTCGTTTCGGTGATCTCGACCACCAGCCTGCCCGGGTCGAACCGACTGGCCGCCAGCGCCTGGGCGACGCTGTCGAGCAGCGTGGTGTCGGCGATCCTGCTGGCTGAGACGTTCACGTGCAGCCGCAGTGCCGAGGCCGGGTACGCCACGGCGACCTCCGCGCAGGCCTGGGTGAGGACCATGTCGTCGAGGGCGCCGACGATGCCGCCGTCCNCCGCGGCCGCGACAAAGGTGCCCGGTGGCACCGGTCCACGCCCCGGCTCCGTCCATCGGGCGAGGGCCTCCAGGGCGACCGGACTGCGATCGCGCAGCCGCACGATGGGCTGGTAGTGCACGTCGAAGCCGGCCGACCGTCCTCCCCTGCGCAGGGCGGTGGCCAAGGCGTCGGCGAGGTGCGTGCCGGCGCTGGGCGGGCACAGTCCGGGCCGGTAGACCACCAGACGGTTCTTTCCCGTTCGTTTTGCCGTGTGGACGGCCGTGTCGGCCCGCCGGAGCAGCGCCTCGGTGGTCTCCTGGGTCCGGCACGCGACGACCAGCCCCACACTCCCGCGGACCGGCCAGAGGTGACCGGCGGCCTGCGCCGGCTGGCGCAGCGCGGCCAGGACCCGTTCGGCGACGGTCTCGGGCAGTTCCCGCCCACCGTCCAACAGCACGGCGAACTCGTCGGAGCCGAGCCTCGCCACGGTGTCCGACGTGCCTACGCAGTGTCGTAGCCGTTGCCCGACCGCGCGCAGCAGATGATCACCTGCGGCGTGCCCGAGGCTGTCGTTGACGACCCGGAAGTCGTCGAGGTCGCAGTACAGGACGGCCACGTCACGGCCGTCGTGGCGGCTCGCGGCGAGGGCGTCGGTGAGCCGCTGGTGGAACAGGGTGCGGTTGGCCAGCTCGGTCAACGGGTCATGGGATGTCCAGTGCCGCACCTCGTGCTCGGCCTCGCCGACCCGGCTCGCCAACCGCTGACTCACCCGCAGGGTCGTCAGCTGCCGGACGAGGACGGTGAGGACGAGCGTCGCACCCCCGATAATCTCGACCGGATCGAGAATGACTCCGCCGTGGGCCCGCCCCAGCAGAAGCGCCGCGACCACGGCCGCGGCGACATAGGGGACCGCCGGCCACAGCCATCCGAGCAGTTCGCCGTGAACGGGCCACCGGCGAGACCGGCGGCCGTCCTCCCGGCCGTTCTCCCGGCCGTTCTCCCGGCCGTCCCCCCGGCCGGCACGCGATGCCGCAAGGACGATCAACAGGGCACCGGCGACCGAGCAGGAACCCGTCATCGTGGGATCCCTGCCGTCGAGCTGAACGATCCACACGCCGGCGACCGCGAGGCACACCAGTCCGGTTCCGGCGATCGCGACGGCGGGCAGGTCCACCGGTTGCCGGAAGCCTGCCACGTGCAGGAATGCGATGATCAATAGCAGCACGACGATCGGATGCGCAACCGCGAGGAGATGCTCCACCGGCTGCGGCGGGCGGGAGGAGTCCACTTCGTCGATCCCGGCGAGCACCCCGGACCAGGCGAGCAGGAACAGGGAGTTGCCGAGTATGACCTCGTCGAACGCGGTGGCCGGACTGGCGCGCGGGTAGGCGGCGGCCACCCCCTCGCCGCCCGCCCCGGNGACGCGGGTGAGCCGCGAGGAACTCGGCGGCCAGCGGTGGGTGCCCCCGGCGAGGCCGGCCATCCCTGCCGGCGCCAGCACGCCCGCGCGCGGTCGTGATCGACGCGCCCGACCCGCGGGAACAGCCGCGAAGGCGGCGAGTGCGAGGACCGGCATGGCGAGTTGGCCGGCGTCGGTGAGATACCCGGCATCCGTCGCCGTCCGCCCTCCGACCGATGCCCCGTCCCAGCGGTGCAGCATCCATCCGGCCTGTCCAACCGTCCAGGTCGCCAGCGCGAAGGACAGCCACACCAACCAGCGGCCCCGTACTCGACCGAGACGGCGACCGGCCCGGGCACAACTCAGTGTCGCGGTCAGGCCCGCGGCGATCGCGGCGGCGTCGACGAGCATCCCTCGTCCCGCCCTCCTCCCCCTGTGCTGGCCGCCTGGGGCAGTCGGCCGCCTGGGGCAGAGGGATCCGACCGGACCACGGAAACGGCCCGCTACATCACGATAAGGTACAAACGAGCGCGACGGCGCTTCTCGGCACCGTAGCGCGTGATCGCTATATCACAAAGAGTAGGCGAATACTTCGCGTGCCGCGCGGTCTCTGCCAGTGTCCGGATCGGGGTCAGACCGGCGATGCGGGTCCCGCCCGGCCCCCGCTGCCAGAGATGCCACATCGANGCTGCCGAGTCCATCGGGGACTGGCACCATCTACAGGCATGAGCGAGCTGATGGCGACCCGTCCTGAACAGCCTCAGCGCAAGGCCCGCAGTGGCCTGCTCGAGCCCCTGGAGGCGCCGCGTCAGCCGGCGCCGTCCGACCTGCCCGCCGGCCGCTTCATCAACCGGGAGGCGTCCTGGCTCGACTTCAACGCCCGGGTCCTCGCGCTCGCCGAGGACGTGTCCACGCCCCTGCTGGAGCGCGCGAAGTTCCTAGCGATCTTCGCCAGCAACCTGGACGAGTTCTACATGGTCCGGGTCGCGGGGCTGATGCGACGCGAGGCGACGGGACTGGCCGTCCGCTCCGCCGACGGGCTGACCGCCCGGGAACAACTCGATCTCATCAGCACGATGACGGCCGAGGTCACCCGGCGGCATTCGCGATGCTTCACCGACGAGGTGGGGCCGTCGCTGGCCCATGCCGGGATCAGCATCCGGTTCTGGCCCCAGCTGACCGAGACCCAGCGTGATCAGCTGCACCACTACTTCCACGAACAGATCTTCCCGGTGCTCACTCCCCTCGCCGTCGATCCGGCGCACCCCTTCCCCTACATCAGCGGGCTGTCGCTCAATCTGGCCGTCCAGGTCCGTGACCCGGGCGGGGAGGTCGACCGCTTCGCCCGGGTGAAGGTGCCCCAGAACGTTCCTCGGCTGGTCCCCGTAGCGGTGGAGCCTACCGACACGGCCGGTGTCCCGGGGGGTCTGGCCCCCCAGGCGAGCGCATGCTTCGTCCCGCTGGAGGAAGTGATCGCTGCCCATCTCTCCCAGCTGTTCCCGGGCATGGAAGTGATCGACTCCCATCTGTTCCGGGTCACCCGCAACGCCGACCTCGAAGTCGAGGAGGACGAGGCGGAGGATCTGCTCCAGGCTCTGGAGCGCGAGCTCGCCCGGCGCCGGTTCGGTCCCGCCGTCCGCCTGGAAGTGGACGCCGACATCGATGATGATCTGCTCACCCTGCTGATGCGGGAGCTGGAGATCACCGAGCGCGAGGTACATCGGGTCGCCGGCCTGCTCGACCTGTCGACCCTGTGGGCTCTCTACGACCTCGACCGCCCGGAGCTGAAAGATACGCCGCGGGTCCCGATCACACATCGGCGGCTGACGACCGATGACGGCGAGACACCGGACTTCTTCAGCGTGCTCCGGGAGGGCGACATCCTCGTCCACCACCCGTACGACTCGTTCACCACGTCCGTTCAGCGGTTCATCGAGCAGGCGGCGGCCGATCCGCATGTTCTCGCCATCAAGCAGACGCTCTATCGCACGTCCGGGGACTCCCCCATCGTGGATGCCCTCATCGGCGCGGCCGAGGCGGGAAAGCAGGTCGTCGTCCTCGTCGAGATCAAGGCCCGGTTCGACGAGAGCGCCAACATCCGCTGGGCCCGCGAGCTGGAACGGGCCGGCTGCCACGTGGTCTACGGTCTCATCGNCCTGAAGACCCACTGCAAGACCTGCCTCGTGGTACGCCAGGAACGCGGCGGCCTGCGCCGCTACTGCCATGTGGGTACCGGCAACTACAACCCCAAGACCGCTCGGCTCTACGAGGACCTCGGGCTGCTGACCGCCGACCCGGGCGTGGGCGCGGATCTCACCGACCTGTTCAACGTCCTCACCGGCTACAGCCGACAGACGGAGTACCGCTCGCTGTTGGTCGCCCCGCAGCACATGCGGGACGGCATCCTGCAGCGGATCGAAGCCGAGGCCCAGGCTGCCCGGGGGGGCGGGGAGTCCGGGATCCGCATCAAGGTCAACAGCCTTGTCGACGAACAGGTGATCGACGCGCTGTATCACGCCTCCATCGCCGGGGTACCCGTGCACTGCCTGGTCCGCGGGATCTGCGCCCTACGTCCCGGAGTGCCGGGCCTGTCGGAGACGGTCCACGTGCGCTCGATCCTGGGGCGGTTCCTGGAGCACAGCCGGGTCCTCGAGTTCNCCTCGTCTGGCGAGTTCTGGATCGGCAGCGCGGACATGATGCACCGCAATCTCGACCGCCGTATCGAGGCACTCGTGCGCGTCCCGCACCCGGACCGGCGAGACACCCTGCGGCAGATGCTCGACCATGCGTTCTCCGACGAGGTGTCCGCCTGGGTGCTGCAGTCCGACGGCCGCTGGGAACGACGCACGACCGGGCCGGACGACGTTCGCCTGTCGGACTACCAGCACGACCTGATGGCCGACGCCATGCGGCGCGGGCACCGGTAAGCCCGGCGCCCGCACCGATGGTCAGTCGTTGCTCGCCGAGACGCTCGACTTGAACTCGGAGCCGGGCCGGAACTTCGGCACGACCGAGGCAGCGACGTGCACGGGCTCACCCGTCGCCGGGTTACGACCTGTGCGGGCGGCCCGTTCCACCCGCTCGAACACGCCGAAGCCGGTGATGGTCACCTTCTCTCCGCTCGCGACGGCCTCCTGAATGGCGTCGAACACCGCGTCGACGGCCTTGGTGGCGTTCGACCGCCCGCCCTCGATCTGCTGGGCGATGCGGTCAACCAACTGGGACTTGTTCACAACAACCTCCGGACGCCCCCCGCGGGCGCGGGGTGGGGAGCAGATCGGGCATCACACTGCGCTGCACCGTAGGCATCTCCACTGTCGAGGGCAATTCCCGTGAGCGTGTCGCGTCACACAAACCCGCACGTCAACGGGTTCGCTCCGGTGGGCGACGGGATGCGTAGGGTCCGGGCGACATAGCCCGTTCGGCAGATTAATTACGTTCAGTAGCGAGAATTGCCTTCTGGTTTGGGCGCAATGTCACCCTTTGGTAGCCGGATGCCCCCGACATCGCTGATGCCACTCCGATGGGTAGCTACCCGGAAGCCGGCCGCGACAGTCGCTTCATCCCCACAGAGATGGGGAACGCCCCCCCGGCGCACCCGCCACCCATCCCACCTTCCTGAATGTGAGATCCGACACGCACCACCGTGAACCCCCGACCGAGACCGGATCCGACTCCGTCCCCGCGGATGGTGCGGTGCTCGGGAACCGGCGCATCCGGACGCCGGTGGCCGGGTGACAGCCCCGGGCGTTAGGCGGTGGTCGGCGACCAGGCGGGCCGACCGGCCTCGAAAGAGGTGATCATATCTTCGTGGCGAAGGGTCAGCCCGACGTCGTCGAGCCCCTCCATCAACCGCCAGCGGGTGAAGTCGTCGAGGTCGAAGGTGGCCACCAGCCCCGCGCCCCGGACCTCGCGCGCGACGAGATCGACAGTGATCTCGATCGTGGGATCGGCCTCGACCGCGGACGTGAGTGCCTCGACCGTCTCAGCCGACAGCTGCACCGGCAACAGGCCGTTGCCGAGGGCGTTGCCGCGGAAGATGTCCGCGAACCGGGGCGAGAGCACGGCACGGAACCCGTAGTCCTGCAGCGCCCAGACGGCGTGCTCCCGCGAGGAACCGGTGCCGAAGTCCGAGCCGGCCAGCAGGATCGACGCCGCGGCGTACGCTGGTTCGTTCAGCACGAAGCCGTCGTCGGCGCGCCACTGCGCGAACAGGCCGGCGCCAAATCCCGTCCGCTCGATCCGCTTGAGCCACTCACTTGGAATGATCTGATCGGTGTCGACGTCGCTGCGGCGCAGCGGCACCGCGCGCCCGGTGTGAATCGTGAACGCCTCCATCGCGGAAACGCTCCCCTCTCAAAGAAGTCGTGGATGAACGACGGTCGCCGTCGTGCGTGGACCGACGATCCACGCCGGGCGCGCTACAGATCCGCCGGAGCGGTCAGCCGACCGGTCACGGCGGTGGCCGCGGCGACCGCGGGCGAGACGAGATGGGNGCGCCCACCCNGCCCCNGCCGGCCCTCGAAGTTGCGGTTCGACGTCGAGGCACTGCGCTCGCCGGGCCGAAGCGTGTCGGGGTTCATGCCGAGGCACATCGAACAGCCGGCGCTGCGCCACTGCGCNCCCGCCGCTCGGAAGACCTCGTCGAGCCCCTCCGCCTCGGCCTGCGCCTTCACCGCCATGGAGCCGGGAACGATCAGGACCCGGACCCCCTCGCTCACCCGCCGGCCGCGCAGCACGTCGGCGGCGGCGCGCAGGTCACTCAGGCGCCCGTTGGTGCACGATCCGATGAACACCGTGTCGACGGTGACGTCGGACAACGGGGTGCCGGGGGTGAGGCCCATGTAGGTCAGCGCTCGTTCGACCGAGGCCCGCGCGGCCGCGTCCGGGTAGTCGGCGGGCGCGGGAACCAGCGATCCGAGCGGTGCGGCCTGGCCCGGGTTGGTTCCCCAGGTGACGTAGGGCGTGAGGCTCGCGGCATCGATCACGACCTCCCGGTCGAAGACCGCGTCGGAGTCGGAGGCGAGGGTGCGCCAGTAGGCCACCGCTTCCTCCCAGGCAGCACCGGTGGCGACACGCGGCCGCCCGGCGAGATACTCGAACGTGACGTCGTCGGGCGCAATCATCCCGGCGCGCGCGCCGGCCTCGATGGACATGTTGCAGACCGTCATCCGGCCCTCCATCGACAGGGCCCGGATCGCCGCACCGCGGTACTCGATGACGTGGCCGGCACCACCGCCGGTACCGATCCGCGCAATGATCGCCAGGATGAGATCCTTCGCGCTGACCCCGACGGGCAGGTCGCCCGCCACGGTGATCGCCATCGTCTTCGGCCTGCGCTGCGGCAGCGTCTGGGTCGCGAGGACGTGCTCGACCTGGCTGGTGCCGATCCCGAAGGCCAGCGCCCCGAACGCGCCATGGGTGGAGGTGTGGCTGTCACCGCAGACGATCGTCATGCCGGGCTGGGACAGCCCGAGCTGGGGGCCGACGACGTGCACGATGCCCTGGCCCGGGTCGTTCATCGGGTACAGCCGCACGCCGAACTCGGCGCAGTTCTTCCGCAGCGCCTCCACCTGGGCCGCCGAGATCGGATCGGCGATCGGCGCCAGCGTGTCGGTGGTGGGGACGTTGTGATCCTCGGTAGCGAGGGTCAGCTCCGGACGCCGCACGGGCCGCCCGGCCAGCCGCAGGGCCTCGAACGCCTGCGGCGAGGTGACCTCGTGAACCAGGTGCAGATCGATGTACAGCAGATCCGGTTCACCGTCGGCGCGCCGCACCACGTGGGCGTCCCAGACCTTTTCCGCAAGTGTGCGCCCCATGGGCAACCCATTCTCCCCTCTTCTGGCGTGGTGATGAGTTTCCCTCTCCCACAGCTTGTTGTCTCATGATGTGGGATGACAGTATCAATGTGTGAAACAGCTTAGCGGAGTCGGAGTCCTGGACAAAGCAGCCCTCGTGCTGACCGCCGTCGAGGCGGGACCGGCGTCACTGGCTGATCTGGTGGCCCGAACCGGGCTCACCCGCGCGACGGCGCATCGGCTGGCACAGGCTCTCGAGGTCCACCGCCTGCTCGGCCGGACCGCCGACGGCCGCTTCGTCTCCGGGCCGCGGCTCGCCGCGGGGACCCCGACCCCCTTGCCGTGGGACCTGCTGGATCGGGCCGGCCGGGTTCTCGCCGAGCTTCGTGAGGTGACCGGAGAAAGTGCCCAGCTCTATGTGCGGCGCGGGGCCCTGCGCCACTGCGTCGCCGCCTCCGAACGCGCCAGCGGCCTGCGCGACACCGTGCCCGTCGGCGCCGCACTCCCGATGACCGCGGGGTCCGGTGCTCAGGTCCTCCTCGCCTTCGCGGCGCATCCCGAGCCGGAACTGCTCGCCGGAGCCCTGTTCGACGAAGCTGTCCTCCGCCGGGTGCGCGATCGTGGCTGGGCGGAGAGCATCGGGGAACGCGAGAGGGGGTTGGCGTCCGTGTCCGCCCCGGTGCACGATGGCACGGGAACGGTGATCGCGGCAGTGTCCCTGTCGGGACCGGTGGAGCGGCTCACCCGGTCGCCGGGGCGCCGGCACCGCGCGGCGGTCCTCGCCGCGGCGGCCCGGCTCTCGACACCGGCCGTCGGCTGACACACCACTCGTCTATATCCACTCGCCTGCATCCACCCGCCACCAACCGCCGGCCACCGGACGTCGGCCACCAACCGGTGGACCACCGCAACTTTTCCCCGGCCACAAAACACGCGACCGGACCTTTTCGTCGGCCGTTCTTGCCATTCGCCATTTTGAATCCCCCATTCGGACCCCACGCCCGCGACTGCCCGGGCTACATCTGCCGGTGGCGGGCGGCGGCTCCACCGCGCAGGGGTATCCCCCGCCGCGCGGCTTCGCCGCCCTACGTCGTAGCCTGTTCGAGTCGTCCGTCTCGGATGATCGGAACAGTAGGCCGGATGACCCATGCGGGTATTGGCATCTAGTGCAAGCGATACAGCTCGCCCGCGCACTGGTGCGCTCGTCCGGATGACGCTGCGGGCTCCGCCCACGGGCCGCCGCCGCCCGCAGCGGCGCCGTCGTAGGTTCGGCCGCCCCGGGCGGCGCCAAAGAAGGGGACAACGCGCGGTGCGCAAACTGGGTTCGCGGTACGTGCTGCACGAGATACTCGGGCAGGGTACGACCGGCCAGGTCTGGCGGGGCGCCGCCGTCTCGGACGGTGCTCCCGTGGCCATCAAGGTGCTGCGCCCCGAGCTCGCCGACGATCCCGAGATCGTGGAGCGCTTCCTGCGTGAATGGGACCTTCTGATCGACCTCGACAGCCCGGATCTCGTCGCCGTACGCGATCTGGTGAACGAACCCGACGTGCTCGCCATAGTCATGGATCTGGTTGACGGTCCCGACCTGCGGACCCATCTGCGCGAGTTCGGGCCTCGACCGGTGGAGGAGGCGGTCCGGCTCGTCGTCGGCACCCTGTGGGCGCTCGACAGCGTGCACGCCGCCGGCGTCGTCCACCGGGACGTCAAACCCGAGAACATACTCATCGACACTTCCGATCCGGCTCATCCGATCGTGCGCCTGACCGACTTCGGGATCGCCCAGATGATCAATGGTTCGTCCCGGACCAGCGTCACCGGGCCGATCGGGACCCCGCTCTACATGGCTCCCGAGCTGAGCACGGGCGCGCCACCCACCCCGGCAGCGGACGTGTACTCGGCGGGAGTCGTGCTGTACGAGCTTCTCGCGGGTTCGCCGCCGTTCGACTCCCCCAACCCGGCCGAGCTCCTGCAGGCGCACNGCGAAAAACAGCCCCAGCCCATCCAGGGTGTGCCGGCGCCGGTGTGGGGTGTGCTGGCCGGAATGCTCGCCAAGTCCCCGAGGGGGCGGCCCGTGAGCGCCGCCGACGCGGCCGAGGACCTGGTCGAGGCGCTCGAGGCCAGCCGTTGGGGGGGCGGCTACGCGTCCAGGCCAGGCAGCCATGCCGAGCATGACAACCGAATCCAGCTCTCCGCACTCGCCGGCGCGTCCGCGGCCCGAAGCGCGGATCATTCCCCCGCCACGGGAACGCAGCGCGTGGTGCGCTCCGCCGCCGTGGCCGCGGCGGGGGGCGCGGGATGCGTGGTCGGGGCGGGCGACGCGGTCGGCGCAGCCGCCTGGTCCGACCTGGAGCACACGCAGATCGCGGGCAGTCCGCTGACCACCGCCACGAAGGCCGGTGGCACGCAGGCCGGTGGACGGGAGGGCGGCGTCGAGCGCACCCGGATGGCCCCGGCCACCGGCGGCCGGGGAGGGTGGGACGGTGACGCCCCGACCGGCATGCAGCCGGCGCTGCGGGTCCCGGCCCGCTCCGACGCCCCGGCCGCGGACACGAACACAGTCATGTCGGCGATCCCGGCGAACCACCAACCCGGCCCCCCGATCGGTGGGGCCGCGGCCGCCTCGCGGGCGGCTGCCGACCGGCGGCGGCGTAGCCGGATCGCGGCGGGTGCGGGCCTTGTCGTCGCCCTCGTCGCCGGTGCCGGCGGCTGGGCGCTCGCCTCCAGCGGGGGCACCGGCGCGGAACTGAGCGCGGACGGTCCCGGCGGGGTGTCCGCCGCGGCGGCCTCGGGCGGTTCCGGCTTCGGAACCAGCGGAGCCGCTCCGGGCGTGGCCGTTGGGGTCAACCCGACGAGCCTCTCCGGGGGCGGGGCGACCCCGCGGCCCAGCGCGAAGGGATCTCCCTCTCCCGGCGCCGGCACGGCGCCTGCGGCCAGCCCCACGGGGGCCACGCCGACGAACAGCCCGACGGCGCGGAGCAGCCCGTCCCCGTCACCCACCGACGACGGCACGGCGACCGTTCCCAACACCGAGGGCAGCTCGTTCACCACGGCGGAGAACACCCTGAAATCGGCGGGCTTCACGAACCTCAGTAAGGCCTTCGGGTGCTACGGCGCCGGTGCGGTCGACACCGTCGCGCACCAGTCCCCGAAGTCGGGGAAGATTGCCAAAACAGCCACGATTAACCTGCAGGTTGAGGATTGCGCGCAGGTACCCGGCGTCATCGGAATGACCGAGTCGGACGCCAAGTGGCAGCTCACCCTCGCCGGTTTCACCTCCACCGCGGTCAACGGGTCATGCAGCAACAGCGAGACCAGCAAGGTGTCGGCGTACTCCCCCACCGGACAGCGTCCACGCCATTCCACGACGGTGACGTTGACCCTGGCCTGCACCAAGCCCCCAGCGTCCGCCCCGGCCCCGACCCCCACATCGACATCGACATCGACGGCCAGGACCTGAACGCCTGACCATCGGGCCGCCGGCGGGGCAGGTCCCGGCGCCTTCCCGGCACGGGGATCAGCCCCGCACGGGGATCAGCCCGGCGCGGGGAACGGTCTTCCCGCCCCGCTCAGCCGAAACGGTCCATGGGCAACGAGCGGATGTCGTCCCGGGAACCAGCGAGTGGCCCGCCGGTAAGCCGTGGCTTACCCGGCTCCTCGTCAACCCGGATACTGCGCGGCAGGGGCATCGGAACCGGTAGTTCCGCCTCAGGCTCCGGCGCGAGCGCCGCCAGGCTGGTCGCCGCCCACAGGTCCACCTCGACGATGATCTCGCCGTTCTCCGAGGACATCCGCAGCCGTCCCCCGTGTACCTCGACGAGGCGTCGCACGACATAGAGCCCCATGCCGGCCCCGTCCGTGGGGCGGGTCGCCGTGCTGTCCCGCTGGGTGAACGGTTCGAAGAGCTGGCGGATGGTGTCGGGGTCGAGATCGGGCCCGGGATTGCGGACGCGCAGGACGACCTCGTCGCCCACCCGGCCGGCGATGAGCCGTACCGGCGCTCCCGGCCAGGAGTGCACCAGCGCGTTGTCGACGAGGTTCGCGACCACCTGGATGAGGGCCTGCCGGGCCATCCGCACCGGCAGCTCTGGCGGAAGATCCACCGTCACGCTGCTTGGCGACCCGGCGTACGAGAGCGTGGCGAGCACGTGCCGGACGACCTCCGGCAGATCGGCGATGGTGGTCTCGTCCGTGCCGGTGGCCGTGGCGGCCGTGAGCATGTTCTCCAGCAGGCGGGAGAGGCGATCGGAGTAGTTCACCGCCGCATCGAGCAGATCGTCGAGCTGGGCGTCCGAGAGCCGGTCGCGACGGCGCTTGATGGTCAGCAGGTTTCCGCGGATACCGGTCAGTGGCGTGCGGAACTCGTGCGACACCGTCGCAACCAGGTCGCTGCGGATCCTGTCGGTCTCCTCCAACCGGGCCATCAGGCTCTGCTGACCCTCGTAGAGCTGCTGCCGGTAGTGCTCCACCCGGCGGCGGGACTGCTCGTTGTAGTGCCAGAAGACCATCTGTGCGCAGGCAAGGGCGAAGATGAAGCCGGCGTGCAGGCCGGCCACCAGCCAGGCGTTGTCCAGCAACTCCCCGTCGGCCGAGATGATGTTGCCGATCGCCAGATTGGCGACGAACACGAAGGCGATCGCCAGCAGGTAGACGGTCCACTCCTCGTAGAGCGCGATCAATGCGACGACCACGAAGAAGTGAAAGTACATCGGGGTGAGGCCGCCCGAGAGATGGACGAGGACGACCGAACAGCACAACAGCCCGAGGCTGGCGGCCAGGGCACGGACCCGACGGCGGCCGGGCACCACCGCGGAGGCGAACAGCAGCGCCGGCAGACTGGCCGCCAGAAAGCCGTGCACGAGGCTCAGGTCGCGCCAGATCGCGTAACAGACGATGACCGGCGGGTGCATCGCCAGCACCAGGCACATCAACGTGTGACGGGCTGTCCAGTCCTCGATGGGCAGACCGCGGCCCTGGGGNAGCAGCGAGGNGATGCGCCGGGCAACTCCCGGCAGGACGTCCACCTGCTCCGGTGCCGATCCCGGCGGACGCAGCCGACCAGCATGGCGGGCGGCGCGCCCCACATGCGCACTACCATGCCGACGCCGTGCGCGTTCGGGTGTCGATGGACTGACGGTGGACATCCGCGCNAGTTTGTACCGATCCGGTGCTGGAGCACCATGGTTGTCAAGGGTGGTGTCGCATGGCGACAGTGCCCAGGTTTGACTAGGCCATCTGCACCACCTGGTACCGGGCTCAACGGAGCATGGCGCGGACCTCGCTCTCCCCGCCAGGCTGTGGTCCGCGGGGTGGCCCCGAGACGGCCCCCCATGGAGGAGGACACCGTGCCCTCAGTGGCCCTGACAGCCTCGACCGCTTCCGCGATCGCCCCGTCGACCGCGGGTCGGATCGGCCCGCCGCAGCCGGGTGCCACCGACGATCCCGCGCTGACCGCCGTCATGGCCCGAGCCGCGCGCCCCCAGCTGCGCCTGGTGGCCTCGACCCCGGACACCGAGATCGAAGTGGTCCACGGCCGCGGAGGCCCGGCGTCCTGCGGCTGCCGCGCGTGCACGATGGCCCGCCACCCCGCGGCCATGCTGCGGTTCGAGGTTGTGCGGTAGGCCCGGATCGCGCCCGACATGACGATGGCCCCCGGAGAGGAATCCGGGGGCCATCGATGGTCTTGGTGCGAGGGCGCATCTCTCACCCTCTGCGAAGAATCAAAGATAAAATCACTGTGTAGCCCCGACCGGATTCGAACCGGCGCTACCGCCTTGAGAGGGCGGCGTCCTGGGCCGCTAGACGACGGGGCCAAGACTCTGGTTCTTACTTACGCGCTTACGCGCGTATCACACCATACAGCCGTGTCACACTATACAGCATAGCGGCCAGTTTCAACCGAGCGGTAGATCTGGTGCAGCTGGGGTACCAGGACTCGAACCTAGACTAACGGAGCCAGAATCCGTTGGGCTGCCAATTACCCCATACCCCATGGGCCCTGTCCGGGCGCTGCCTACTGTACCTCATGCAGAGGGCAGATCAGCGCGCCGGGGTGCCGATGTACGCCGGTCATCCCCGTCACGTCCCGTGGCTGGGGCATCGGGAACGACCGGCAGCCACCCGATCCACGGCCACCCGGCGGAGGATCGCACCGCGGGCGCTAGCGAGCCGTCACCGGGTTGGTGAGCGTCCCGATGCCCTCGACTGTCACCGCCACCGTCTGCCCCGGTGACATCGGCCCCACGCCCGCGGGCGTTCCGGTCAGCAGCACGTCGCCGGGTAGCAGCGTCATGGCCGACGACAGGTAGGCGATCAACGAGGGGACGTCGCGCAGCAGCAGGCCGGTTCGGGAGCTCTGGCGCAGTTCGCCGTCCAGGGTGGTGCGGATGGGCAGATCCGCCGGGTCGAGATCCGTCTCGATCCAGGGACCGAGGGGGCAGAAGGCGTCATGGCCCTTGGCCCGGGTCCACTGGCCGTCCGCCTTCTGCTGATCGCGAGCGGTCACGNCATTGGCGCAGGTGTAGCCGAGCACCACCTCGAAGGCCCGTTCCACCGGGACGTCACGGCACAGCCGGCCGATGACGATCGCCAGCTCGCCCTCGAAGTCGACCCGCTCGCTGTCCGACGGAAGGATGATCGGATCGCCCGGGCCGGCGACACTGGTGGAGGGCTTGAGGAAGAGGATCGGACGCTGCGGCGGGGNGTCACCGCCCATCTCCTGGACATGGTCGGCATAGTTCTTGCCCACGCAGAGCACCTTGCTCGGCAGCACGGGAGCGAGCAGCCGCACGTCGCCGAGCCCCCGGCGGACGCCGGTGAAGGAGAACGGACCGAACGGANGNGGGGTGATGCCGCGGANCNCGGCCGTNCCCGCCTCGATCGACCCCTCCACGACCCCGAACCCAGGCTCCGAACCATCGGTAAACCTCGCGATACGCNCCCCCAAACCGTACCGAGCCCGCGGAAGGCGCTGACACGACCGGCCGGNGGGCGGCCCCGCCACGCCGCGGGTATGACTTGTATGACCGACATGACCACGGCCGGGGCCTGATCAGGTTCGCCAGAACGGTGACGAGTGACCGAGAATCAGGCCAGAATCCGCGCCTGGTCCACCGCCTGGTCCACCAGCGGATGGCGGCCACCCGGTCCCGCTGTCCTGTACTGACCAGAGCCGACGCGGACGGCCGACATCACCGCGGAGCTACCCGGCAAGCTACCCGGCAGAGGACCGGCAGAAGAAAGGAAAGGAAGACGGTGAGCGAGACCGACACCACCCCCGTCTACGACGTCGGCGCACCCGAGCCGAAGCCGATCGACGAGGAGCTGAGCGTCAAACTGGGCCACCTGGCCGAAGACGCGATCCTGCGGGGTAAACCCAACGGCGACGAGCGGTGCGACAACTGCCTGTACTACCTGGACACCGACAAGGACATCGCCTACTGCTGGCACCCGAAGCTGCGCGTTCTGGTCGGCGGCGACTGGTGGTGCCAGTGGTGGGAGGAGATCCCGCAGGACTGACCGCACGTAGCCGGCGGACCGGCCCGCGGCGGCGGGCTGCTCCGCGGGCGATACGCCGGGCCCCACCCCCGGGCGCGGCCCGCCCGGGGGTGGGGCCCGGCGTCAGGGCGCGACCGGGTCCGGGCTCTCCCCCTGCCGCCGCAGTCCGTAGTCGACAGCGTCCTCCAGGGCCGCCCAGGAGGCTGCGATGATGTTCTCGTCCACGCCGATCGTGTCCCAGCGCTCGCGGCCGTCGCTGGTTCCCAGCAGGACCCGGGTCACCGCGCCGGTCCCCTGCTTGCCGTCGAGGATCCGAACCTTGTAGTCCACCAGGTCCAGATCGGCCAACCCCGGATACGCCTTCTCCAGCGCGTTGCGCAGTGCCGTGTCGAGAGCGTTGACCGGTCCGTTCCCCTCCGCCGTCNCGACGTGGCGTTCGCCGTGCGAGGTGAGCTTCACCGTCGCCTCGCTGGCCACCTCGCCGCCCGGACGCTGCTCGACGATGACGCGCCAGGATTCGAGGGTGTAGAACCGCTGCCGGCCGGTCACCTCGTCGCGCAGCAGGAGTTCGAAGGAGGCCTCCGCGGCCTCGTAGACGTATCCGGCTGCCTCCCGCTCCTTGACCAGGTCCACCACCCGTCCGAGCGCCTCACGCTGGTTCGACAGGTCGAGGCCGAGCTCACGGCCCTTCAGTTCGATGGTCGCCCGACNGGCGAGTTCCGAGACCAGCATCCTCATGTCACTGCCCACGACCGCCGGGTCGATGTGCTGGTACAGGTCCGGATCGACCTTGACGGCACTGGCGTGCAGGCCGGCCTTGTGCGCGAAGGCGCTGGCCCCGACGTACGGCCGGTGCGGGTCGGGCACGGAGTTGGTGACCTCGTCGATCGCGTGAGAGACCCGGACGAGCTCACGCAGCCGCCCGGGCGGCAGCACGGCCCGGTCCAACTTGGTCTCCAGGCCCGCGATGACGCTCAGCAGGTTGGCGTTCCCGCACCGCTCGCCGTAGCCGTTTGCGGTGCCCTGCACGTGGGTGACGCCGGCCTCCACCGCCACCAGGGTGTTCGCGACCGCGCAGTCGGCGTCGTCGTGGCAGTGGATACCGAGCCGGGCGCCGGTTGCGGCGAGGACATCGGCGACGACCGCGCCGATCCGCGTCGGGAGCATGCCACCGTTCGTGTCGCACAGCACGACGACCTCGGCACCGGCCTCGGCCGCAACGGAGACGACCTCAAGAGCGTAGTCGGGATACACCCGATGGCCGTCGAAGAAGTGCTCGGCGTCAACGAACACCCGCTTTCCCTCCGCGCGCAGATGCGCGACGGTGTCCCGGATCATCGCGAGGTTCTCGGCCGGGGTGGTGCGCAGGGCACGTTCGACATGGCGCAGATCCGACTTGGCGACCAGGCAGACCACCGAGGTCCCCGCGTCCCGAAGCGCCGCCACCTGGGGGTCGTCCGCGGCGGCGCGGCCCGCCCGCCGGGTGGCCCCGAAGGCGGTCAGCACGGCGGTCGTCAGGTTCAGTTCGCCGCGCGCCCGGGTGAAGAACTCCGCGTCCTTCGGGTTCGATCCCGGCCAGCCGCCCTCGATGAAACCGACGCCGAGATCGTCCAGGTGACGGGCCACCGCGAGTTTGTCGCCGACCGAGAGCGACAGCCCCTCCTGCTGGGTACCGTCCCGCAATGTCGTGTCATAGACGTGCAGGGAATCGGGATCGTATGGCCGCACGGGGCGCCCCTCCGCAAGGATCTTGGGTCGTTCCGCCCCGGCCAAGCCGAGCGGTCCGGACAACCTCCGGCACGCCGAACCGAGCAGAGTTCGGGAACCTGGGGCCGCCACGCGCCCGGTCCCAGGGGTCAGCGACCGAAGCGCGCGACGGAGACGGGTTCGCCGCCGGGTGACAAGCCTACGATGTAACAGGCCCGACATGTGACGGGTGTGGCGTGCGCCATAGCGGAGGATCTCAGTCCCCCGCGAACCGACGTAGCCGGTCGACCTGCAGGATCGTGATGGTCTGACCTTCCGAGAGGATCCAGGTCCTCCGCTCGAACTCGCGCAACGCCTGGTTCACCGACTGGCGGGAACCGCCGAGCAGCGAGGCGATCTCGGTCTGTGTGAGGCCGAGTTCGATCACTGGACGCCCTGCCTCCCGCATCCGCAGCAGGAGCAACTTGGCCACGCGTCGCGGCAGATCGAGGAAGACGAGGTCGGCATTCGCTCCGGTGAGGCGTCGCACGTGCGCCACCAGTGCTCGGATGAGCTGCTCGGCGACGGCCGGTCGTTCCCGCACGAGTTCCCACACCGCGGTGCGGTCGAGAACCAGCGCGGTACTCGGTTCGAGCGCCTCGACGCCGGCGGACCGGGTCCCCCCTTCGACGATGTTGAGTTCTCCCAGGGTTTCCCGTGGCCCGACAATGTTCAAAACGTGATCACGGCCGTCATCGGCCTTCGTGAGCACCTTCAACCGTCCGGAGGCGACCACCAGAAGGGTGTCGGCGGGTTCGCCTTCCGTGAAGACAACCTGTCCACGCCGGAAACGTCGCGTGACGGCTCGTGTGGCGAGCCGCAACAGGTCCTCCTCCTGCAGTTCCTTCAGCAGCGTGGTCGCTCGGAGCAGGGCGACCGCCTCGTTGTCGTGCATGCGGTGACCGTAGCGCCGTCCGCCTGCCTCATGTTCCCCAACTACCCCGGACGACGGGATCGGATGCGGCGGCAGACCGCAAGCATTCCCGGCGTACGACACAGTCGACATCATACCGTAACATGATGACTACTCCAGCAACGTACCACGTCGCGCATGGAGAGGATTCCGGCTACGCCACCACCCGAGGTAACGATAAGGTGCCGAAAACCACCTCGCAGCATCGCGGCAGCCGCCTCGTCCAAGGACCACTCCGGATCCGCGAAGACGACATCGCGGGTGAGATGGTCACCCGCGATCTCGACATCCGGATCCTGAGCCGCGGCGATCGACCGCAGAACGTCCCGTTCGGTCAGGATCCCGTAGCCCTCGCTGTCCGCATCGTGGACGACCGCGGCACCGACCTTGCGCGCCGCCATCAGCCTCGCCGCCTGGCGAAGCGTGTGCCCCGGGCNGATCATGAGAACAAGGGAACTCATACCCTCCGAAACCCGCACGACGCCCTCCCGACGCTTGTGCATTCGTGAAAACTGCTACTCGCGACGGTAGGCCCTGCCTGCCGTGTTGACCAGAGCACACGATGCTTCGGCATGGGCATTATGTGAGCCCGGCCACGCGGGGCCGGGCTCACGGCCCTGGCCGGGACGCGGGGCAACGTGGAACGCCCGCGACGACGCCGGCCACGGCGTTATTGCTGGACGAACTCGTTCCACTCCTGGTATCGGTCCAGTTCCCCTCGGGTCGCGCGGTGGAAGATCTCCAGCAGCTCCCGGGTGACGGGGCCCGGCTTCCCGCTCCCGACCTGCCGGTCGTCCACCTCGACGATCGGCACGATCTCGGCCGCCGTGCCGGTGAAGAACGCCTCGTCAGCCAGATAGAGGTCGGTGCGCACGATGTGCTGCTCGATCACCTCGTACCCCTGGTCGGCGGCGATCCTCATGATCGAGGCGCGGGTGATGCCACCGAGCGGACCGTCCGTGAGGAGCGGAGTGATGACCTTGCGTCCGGAGACGATGAAGACGTTTTCCCCGGTGCCGTCGGCGATGTGGCCGTTGGGGCTGGTCAGAATTGCCTCGTCGTAACCGGCCTTGACCGCCGCGACCTTCGCCAGGGACGAGTTGAGGTACTGCCCGGACGCCTTGGCCGCCGGCGGCGTGATGTTCGGGTCGTTCCGCTTCCAGGAGGAGATCATCGCGCGGACGCCGTTCTCCTCCGCCTCCTCGCCAAGGTAGGCACCCCACGGCCACACCGCGATCATGACCTCGACAGGAGAGGGCAACGGATTGAGCCCCATCTCACCGTAACCGAGGTGGATCAGCGGCCGGATGTAGCAGGAGGCGATGTCGTTCACCGCGATGGTCTCCTTCGTCGCCGCGACGACCTGCTCCGGCGTGAAGGACGGCTCCATCACATAAATCTTGGCACTGCGGTAGAGACGGGCGATGTGGTCCGTCAGCCGGAACACGGCGGGCCCCTGGGCCGTCTCGTAGCAGCGGATGCCTTCGAACACACCCCACCCGTAGTGCAGGGTCGGGTTGAGCACGTGGATGCGGGCGTCGTCCCAGTCGACGAACTCTCCACTCATCCAGATCTTCGAGGTTGGGGTGATAGGCACGGCGACTCCAGGCCAAAGTGCGACGAAGCGAACAGGAGATGACGAATCCGCCGATCTTCGCCGTGGTGGGGCCCTGTCGGCTGCCGTCTTACCGGATCTACGGCTCCCGTAGAGAATAACCACGACGCACCTGGACCGGAAGGGCCCCGCGGCGATCAACCATCCGGCCTCCACCGGCGGCGTGGCGGGGNGACGAGAAGACCGGCGTGGCGGGGNGACGAGAAGACCGGCGTGACGAGAACTCAGCCCGCAGCCCGCGCGGCAAGGTCCTCGCCACGTTCCCGGGTCGACGGCTGGGCCGCTCCCGCGGCGGCACGATCCGCCAGGGAGGAGGCGACGGCGGCCTCGACCTTCGCCGCCTCCTCGGCGTGGCCGAGATGATCGAGTAGCATCGCCACCGAGGCGACGGTGGCCGTCGGGTCGGCGAGTTGCCTGCCGGCGATATCCGGGGCGCTGCCGTGCACGGGCTCGAACATGCTCGGGTGGACACCGGAGGGATCGAGGTTGCCACTGGCGGCCAGGCCGATCCCGCCGGTGATGGCCGCGCCGATGTCGGTGAGGATGTCACCGAACATGTTGTCCGTCACGACGACGTCGAACCGACCCGGATCGGTCACGAAGAACATCGAGGCCGCGTCCACGTGCTGGTAGTCGACGCGCACGTCGGGGAACTCGGGCGCCACCTCGGCCACGGTGCGCGACCACAGGTCGCCGGCCTTGGTCAGCACGTTGTTCTTGTGCACGAGAGTCAGGTGGCGACGCTCGCGTCGATCGGCCCGCCGGAACGCGTCGCGCACGACGCGCTCGACGCCGTACCGGGTGTTGAGGCTCTCCTCGGTCGCCACCTCATGGGGCGTCCCCTTCCGGAGCACACCCCCCGCGCCCGCGTACGGCCCCTCCGTGCCCTCCCGCACCACGATCATGTCGATGGCCGGATCTCCGGCCAGCGGCGAGCGGACTCCCGGATAGAGCCGCACCGGCCGGAGATTGACGTGATGGTCGAACTCGAACCGCAGCCGCAGCAGCAGGCCACGCTCGAGGACACCGCTGGGCACGCCGGGATCACCGACCGCCCCGAGCAGGATCGCGTCGTGACCGCGCAGTTCCTCCAGCACCGAGTCGGGCAGCGTCTCCCCGGTCTCGTGCCAGCGCCGGGCACCCAGGTCGTATTCGGTCGTGTCGACCTTGGGATGTACCGCGCGCAGCACCCGCAACCCCTCCGCCNCCNCCTCGGGGCCGATCCCGTCACCGCCAATCACCGCAAGCCTCATAGGCCGACTGTAGCGGCCGACCGCGGCCCCGCAGCGGTCCCACCCGGCCTGGCCCACCCGACCGGCGCCGATCCGGCACGGGGCCGCACGGGGCCGCACGGGGCCGCTCACGACGGGCCGCCGCCCCGACGGCCGTCATCGTGCTCCCGAACGGCCGCGAACCACCCCCGAATGGCTGCTAACAGTAGCCATTCCATTACCTCAGTCCAACCTCAGCGCCGGAACGGCGCCTCACACCTCCGCATTCGATCACCTTGAGTAATCGTAGTGCACCACCTCGCCAAATAAAGTTCACCCTCGTTGTCGCTGGATTGATTTCCATCGGCCGACTCGGACTACTCGCACGCCTCGCGTCGGCACCCGAAAATCCTGGCGAGCAATGACCGTTTTGGCAACGGATCAACGATGAACGACGCCTCCGGCGCCCAGAAATCGCCGATCTTGCGTCGGGGACACGGGAAGGACGATGAACGGCAATCTGNCCGCTNCCCGCCGGTCACACAAAAGAGCGCAGAATTCACAACTCCGGACGGTACTCGCACCCGGCATCGCGGCCGGATGGTAAGAAACTCACTTACAGGACAGGTGCGACGTGCTTCGATGCGAGGGGGTGCACGGCGCATGATTACTCGGCAGCGGACTCCCGCGGGACCTCCGTCCAGCGACCGCCCCGATGTCGGCGACGCGGCTGTTTCGTCCGGTGGCGTGGCCGAGGGCAGGACGCTGCCCGCGGCCGATGGGGCGGGTCCCCTCGGCCGGTTGAAGAACGGCGACGGCGGTGGGACGCGTGGCGACGACCGGCCCGACCTGCGCCGAATTCTCGCCGACCCCGACGAACCCATGCTGTTCTTCCAGCCGATCGTGGATCTGCAACGGGGGGTCATCGCGGGGTATGAGGCGCTCGCCCGCTTCCACAGCCACCCGGCCCACCCGCCCGACCTCGTCTTCGCCGAGGCGGACCGGCTCGGGCTCGCGGCCCAGTTGGAGGCCCGTGTCCTCGCCGCCGCGCTGGAGGCGCGTGACCGGCTTCCCGACCGCTGCTTCCTCGCGGTCAACGTCCTGCCCCATCTGCTCACCGCACCAGAAGTCACGGCAATCTGGCAGCGCGCGGACCTGCGGCGCCTGGTCCTAGAACTCAACGAGGCAGTCGACCTCGACGCCACCACCGGCCTGACGACCACCGCGGGCGCACTGCGCAACCTCGGTGCGTTCGTGGCGATGGACGACGTCGGCTCGGGCTATGCCGGGTTGCGGCAGCTGGCGCGGATCCGCCCCGACTTCGTCAAGCTGGACCGCTCGCTCGTAGTCAACGTGGACGACGACCAGGTCAAGATCGCCCTCACCGAGCTGGTCGGCACCTTCGCCAGCCGGCTCAACGCCTGGGTCATCGCGGAGGGGGTCGAGCGGTTCGACGAGCTCGGAATGCTGGTCGCGCTGGGGGTTCCGCTCGGCCAGGGATTCCTGCTCGGGCGTCCCTCCCGGGCCTGGCAGCAGCTCGACCCAACCGTGGCTAGGCGTATCCGCCAGTTCTCGGAACGCAGCAACCACGCCGCGAGCATCGAGAGCCTGATGGAACAGGTCACGATCAGCATAGGTGACTCCGGTCGGTGCGCCATGTCCGCGGACTGTCCGTCCTGTCCCATGAGCGCCGCCCGGAACCGGGACGGTCTCGCGGCCGGCGATGATCCGGCCGGACCGGACGGTGACCGGACGCCTCGAGCGACCGTCATCGTCTCCAACCGATGCCGACCGGTCGCCCTGCATCTGTCCGGCGGCCCGGGCGGCGGCACGGAACCGCGCCGTGTTCCCACGACGCTCTTCGCGCGGCCCGAGGAGCCGGTGACCGAGGTCGCGCGTCGCGCCATGACGCGGGCCCGGGCCAGCCGATTCGATCCCGTGATAATCGTGACCGAGATGGGGCGCCCACTCGGCCTGGTACGGATGGAGCGTCTGATGCTACGGCTCGCGGAAATGTCCACATGAGGCGAAACCGCTATTGGACCNCGCAGGCGCTCATGTCGCCGAGCCCAGCGGCCAGGAGCCATTCCGCGTCGGCAGAGATCATCGTCCGGCACCCGAGCATGAAGCAATTCTACTGTGGTGCGATCATGCACGACTGCGAGACGCGCATGATCGCCCCCACCGAAGACGATCTTCTCCGTTCCGTCGACACCCACGCGAGAGTTGATCATGGTATGACGGATATCCCGGAGTCGATGCTGGACGAGGTCCGCCAGAATATCCACGACGTGGAACCGGCGGACCACCACGACTAACCAGCGCCACCACCACGACCAGCCCGCGCGGGCACCGAACGGTCCCGGGCAGCCCGGTTCACGGCACTCACCACGGCCCGCAGGGACGCCGTCACGATGTTGGCGTCGATCCCGACTCCCCAGAAGATCCGGTCGTCGACGGCCACCTCGAGGTACGCGGCCGCTCGCGCATCCGCTCCCGAGCCCAGGGCGTGCTCGTTGTAGTCCAGAATCCGCACGGTCAGATCGCGGCTGGCGAGCGCCGTGACGAATGCGTCAATGGGGCCGTTGCCGGTTCCCGTGATCACCGTGTCGGCCCCCTGGAAACGGACCGAGACGGAGACCTCGTCCCGATCGCCCGACGCCGCCGTCGTCCGGGAGCCCAGCAGTTCGAGCGGGCCGGACCCCTCCGCGCCGTCCAGGAAGTACTCGCTGCGGAAAATCGTCCAGAGTTCCTCGGCCGTCACCTCGCCGCCCGCGGAGTCGGTGTGGCGCTGTACGACACCGGAGAACTCGATCTGCAGCCGGCGCGGCAGGTCCAGGGAGTGCTCGGACTTCAGCAGGTATGCCACCCCTCCCTTGCCGGACTGACTGTTCACCCGGATCACCGCCTCGTAGGAGCGGCCGACGTCCTTCGGGTCGATCGGCAGGTAGGGCACCTCCCAGCGGGTCTGGCCGGTGCGCTCCATGGCCTCGAAACCCTTCTTGATGGCGTCCTGATGGGAGCCGGAGAAGGCGGTGTAGACGAGGTCGCCGCCGTAGGGATGACGGGGATGGACGGGCAGTTGGTTGCAGTACTCCACCGCGCGTCGGATCCCGTCGATGTCCGAGAAATCGATCATCGGGTCGATCCCCTGCGAGAACAGGTTCATCCCCAGCGTGACCAGGCAGACGTTTCCGGTCCGTTCCCCATTGCCGAACAGGCAGCCCTCGACCCGGTCGGCGCCGGCCAGCACACCCAGTTCCGCCGCGGCGACCGCGCAGCCCCGGTCGTTGTGCGGGTGCAGGGACAGCACGACGGCATCCCGGCGGGTCAGGTTCCGCCCGACCCATTCGATCTGGTCGGCGTAGACGTTCGGGGTCGACATCTCGACCGTCGCCGGCAGGTTCAGCACGACCGGACGCTGCGGGGTCGGCGCCCACACGTCCATGACTGCCTCGCACACCTCCACCGCGTAGTCGAGTTCGGTGCCGGTGAACGACTCCGGGCTGTACTGCCAGCGCACATCGGTGCCGTCCAGTAGTTTCTCGGCGTACTGGGCACACCACCGAGCGCCCTGCACCGCGATCTCGGTCACCCCCGCCCGATCAAGACCGAACACCACCCGCCGCTGCAACGTGGATGTCGAGTTGTACAGGTGGATCAGCGCCCGGTCCGCGCCGACCAGCGACGCGGCCGTGCGCTCGATCAGGTCCTCCCGCGCCTGCGTCAGGACCTGGATGACGACGTCGTCCGGGATGCGATCTGATTCGATCAGCTGCCGGATGAAGTCGAAGTCGGTCTGGCTGGCCGCCGGGAACCCGACCTCGATCTCCTTGTACCCCATCGCCACCAGCAGCTCGAACATCTGCATCTTGCGGGCGGGGGTCATCGGGTCGATCAGTGCCTGGTTACCGTCGCGCAGATCGACACTGCACCATTGCGGGGCGCGAGTGATCGTCCGCTCGGGCCAGGCCCGGTCGGGAAGTGAGACGGGGACGAACGGACGGTACTTCTCGACCGGCATGCCGGACGGCTGCTGCGTGGTCATTCCTGCTCCTGCTTCCTCGAAGGAGTCCCCCGCGACCGTGATCACACGGTTCGCGACGTGGGTGACTGGATGCCGGAGGATCCGCGGAGAATCAGCAGAGGAGCGTCAGGTCGCACCTGGACGCTGGACCGCCGGATGGCGAGGATCCCGACGCTGACACACGAAAACACCGCGACGGGGAAGCCAGCTCAGGTATCAGGCCCCGCCGCGGCGGCTAAGGAGAAGCAGCGCACGCATCGCGCACCAACATTACCGGATGTTCGGCCGACCGCGAGGAAACTCCGGTGCCGCGACGGCGCCGGGGACACGGAACTGACCGCTGCGGGGCCGCAGGTCGTCGGTGCGCACGGTGCACACGGCCGCGTGCGCACCGAGCTGCCAGCTGGGTTCGGACGGGTAGATCGTGCCAACGGTGCGGTGCGGAGTGCTGTCGACGGTTCCGGGGAACTCGCGCAGTGCTCCGGCACAGCGCTCGTCCGTCACCTCGGCGACCACCGACGCGCCAGGCCAGCGATGGAAGAGCACCGCCAGGTCGACCATCCGGGTGACCTCGTCGATATGGGGCTCCCGGCAGCTCACCCGGACGGGCACCACCGGATCGACCGAGGCGGGCGAGCCCGCCGGATACGGGGTCCAGTTCAGGCAGTCACCCGGCCGCAGGGCCGCGAGCAGGTCCGGCCTGATCCCAAAGCCGGCGGGGGGACCGGTCAGCGTGCCGGTGGCAGCCGGTACGGCGGTCTGCTTGGTGGCCGCGGAGGACCCCGACGACGTGGTCGGCACCAGCCGTGCGGCGGNCGGGCTGGTCCGGTTCGCCGTCTGCCGCAGGGCGACGACGGTGATGGTGATCATCCCGACGATGATGGCCATGAACGTGACCATTCGCGCGATCTGGCGGGGGCGGCCCGGTGGTCTGGGCGGCGCCACCAGCCGATGGAAAAAGCCGGGCAGACCCCGGGAAGCTGGGACGACCTGACAGCGACTGGAAGCCGGCCGGCCGTGCTGCCGGCTGCGCTCGGCCGCGGACGGTTCGAGAAACCGGGCTCCGCGGACGAATCGCTCATCCAGGCGAAGCCCCTCGAACGGGTCCTGATGCCGCGACGCCATGCTAGCCACGGTAAACCCGGCACCACGACTACGGCGCGCGTTCCACGGAAAGATCACCTGGATCACGTCCCCACGCCACCGCTACCCGTACCCAATCGATCGCCTACCGTTGAGATCGCCCGCAGCTACCCCTGGTAAACCCCATCCAGCCCAGGTAATCCACGGCAACCCGAGGAACACCCCGGACCACCGAAGGCCCCCACGACTCCCCCCGCAAAATCGCCGAAGGTGCCTTTGCGGAGACCCCACACGGTGGCGAAGCCACCGTGTGGGGAAGGGGTCAGTCGCTGCTGATGCTTACGGCCCTGGCGTAGGAAGCGCCGATGATCTTCGCGATCTCGGCCAGGATGTCGGGGGCGACCGCGTCGTCGAGCGACAGCGACATCAACGCCTCGCCGCCGGCCTGCAGGCGGCTGACCTGCGCACTGGCGATGTTGATGTGCGCCTCGCCGAGCAGGGCACCGACCGCGCCGACGATCCCCGGCCGGTCCTCGTAGCGGAAGAACGCCAGATGCGCCTCGGGCCGGATGTCGACCTCGAACCCGTCGATCGCGGTGATCTTCTCGACCTGCCGCGAGCCGACAAGCGTGCCGCTCACCGACACGGGCGTGCCGTCGGCGAGGACTCCTCGCACAGTCACGAGGTTGTGATAGTCGGGGCTGTCCTCGGCGGTCTCCAAGGCCACGTCGACCCCGCGCTCCTTGGCCAGCAGCGGCGCGTTGACGTAGGTGACCTGCTCCTCGGTCACGTCGGTGAACACACCCTTGAGCACCGCGAGCTGCAACACCGAGACGTCGTGCACGGCGATCTCGCCACGCACCTCGACAGTGATCGCGGCGGCCAGGCTGCCCGCGAGGCCGGAGAAGAGCTGCCCGAGTTTCTCCGCGAGCGGAAGACCCGGCCGGAGGTCCTCGGCCACGACGCCACCGGCCTGCACGTTGACCGCGTCGGGCACGAACTCGCCCTGCAGCGCCAGCCGCACCGAGCGGGCGACGGCGAGCCCGGCCTTGTCCTGCGCCTCCTGGGTGGACGCGCCAAGGTGGGGGGTGACGACGACGTTGTCGAGCCCGAACAGCGGGGAGGCCGTCGTGGGCTCCTTGGCGAAGACGTCGATGCCCGCACCGCCGACCTGACCGGAGCGGACCGCCTCGGCGAGCGCCGCCTCGTCAACGAGGCCGCCGCGCGCCGCGTTGACGATGATGACACCGGGCCTGGTCCGGGCCAGCTCGTCGGTGCCGATCAGACCGAGCGTCTCCGGCGTCTTGGGCAGATGGATCGTGATCACGTCACTCTGCCGAAGCAGCTCGTCGAGGTCGACGAGGGTCACGCCGTGCTGCGCGGCACGGGCCACCGACACGTACGGGTCGTAGGCGATGACCTTCATCCCGAAGCCGGCGAGCCGCTGCGCCACGAGCACGCCGATCCGCCCGAGGCCGACGACGCCGGCCGTCTTCTCCACGAGTTCGACACCGACGTACTTCGAGCGCTTCCACTCGCCGCCGCGCAGTGCCTCGCTGGCCGCGGGAACCCGCCGGGCGACGGCGAGCAGCAGCGCGATCGCATGCTCGGCCGCACTGACGATGTTCGACTGCGGCGCGTTGACCACCATGACACCGCGCTGGGTGGCGGCGGCGACGTCGACGTTGTCCAGCCCGATGCCGGCCCGGGCGACGACCTTGAGCTTTCCCGCGGTGGCGAGCACCTCGGCGTCGATCTTGGTGGCCGACCGGACGATCACGGCATCGACGTCGGCGATGGCGGGCAGCAACGCGGACCGGTCGGCACCGTCAACGTGACGAACCTCGAAGTCCCCGGACAGCACCTCCAGCCCGGCCGGTGAGAGCTCCTCGGCAACGAGTACGACAGGCACTGGACCTCTCCTAGCGACCTCGGGTCAGACCGGGAGGCGACGCGGAACGAGGCGTGATCACGTGGCCTTCGGCCTGGCGATGATGAACGTGGATACTGCGGACACCGCACGAGGCGGCGGGCCCAGCCTACCGACGCCCGCCGTGGACTCCGAGCCCTTTCCGCCGACCGACGGCGACGGCGTGCCCGGCACCCGGACGGGGACGGCCCGCACCCGGGGACGGCGGCAGCGCACCACGGCCGCCCCCGAGAGGGCACGATCCGCCCGACGACCCGCGGGACCTACCTGGCGATCCAGAAATCAGGCGATCCAAGACATCATCGGCCGGAGCTTCGCGCCGACCTGCTCGATCGGGTGCTGCTTGCCCTCCGCCACGAGCTTGGTGAAATTCGGCCGACCGTTGTCGTCTTCGGCCACCCACTCGCGAGCGAACGCGCCGTCACGGATCTCGTCGAGGATCTTGCGCATCTCGGCCTTCACGGCGGGGGNGATGACGCGCGGGCCACGCGTGACATCGCCGTACTCCGCGGTGTCCGAGATCGAGTACCGCATCTGGGAGATGCCGCCCTCGTACATCAGGTCGACGATGAGCTTGAGCTCGTGCAGGCACTCGAAGTAGGCGACCTCCGGGGTGTAGCCCGCCTCGACGAGGGTCTCGAAGCCGGCCTGCACGAGCGCGCTGGCGCCGCCGCAGAGCACGGCCTGCTCGCCGAACAGGTCGGTCTCGGTCTCCTCGGTGAAGGTGGTCCTCAGCGCACCGGCCCGGGTGCCACCGATGCCCTTGGCGTAGGCCAGCGCGACGGCCAGCGCGTTGCCGCTCGCGTCGNCCNCCNCCGCGACGAGGACGGNANCNCCCTTNCCCNCCNCNAACNCCCGCCGCACCAGGTGACCCGGCCCCTTCGGAGCGACCATGAACACGTCGACGCCGGCCGGCGGCTCGATGAGCCCGTAGCGGATGTTGAAACCGTGCCCGAACGCCAGCGCCTTGCCCGCGGTGAGGTGCGGGGCGATGGACTCCGCGTAGATCGTGCGATGGGTGGTGTCCGGAGTGAGCAGCATGATGATGTCGGCCTCGGCGGACGCCTCCGCCGGAGTGAGGACCCGCAGGCCCTCTTCCTCGGCCCTGGCCCGGCTGCGGCTGTCCGCCGGCAGGCCGACCCGCACGTCGACGCCACTGTCGCGCAGGTTCAGCGCGTGCGCGTGGCCCTGGCTGCCGTAGCCGATGACGGCGACCTTACGGTCGGCCAGGACGTCCAGCGAGGCGTCGTCGTCGTAGTAGATCTCGACCATCGTGGGGAATCTCCTCGTTGAGTGGATGGGAAAAAGACGCGCGACGGTCCCGGTCAGGCCGGACGGTCGACTGCTCGCAGGCTGCGATCGGTGANCGAACGCGATCCGCGGCCGAGTGCCACCAGGCCGGACTGGACCAGTTCCCGGATTCCGAACGGCTCCAGCATGCGGATGAGGGCGTCCAGCTTGTCGCGGGTTCCCGTCGCCTCGATGGTGACGGCGTCCTGGGCGACGTCGACCACCTTGGCACGGAACAGGGCGACCGTCTCGAGGACCTGGGATCGCACCGACAGGTCGGCGCGCACCTTCACGAGCATCAGCTCACGTTGCACCGAGGCGGAGGTGTCCATCTCGACGATCTTCAAAACATTGATCAGCTTGTTGAGCTGCTTGGTCACCTGTTCCAGCGGCAGGTCCTCCACGACGACGACGATCGTCATCCGGGAGATGTCAAGCTGCTCGGTCGGCCCGACCGCGAGTGACTCGATGTTGAACCCGCGCCGGGAGAACAGGCCCGAGACCCGGGCCAGCACCCCGGGCTTGTTCTCCACCAGCACGGACAGGGTATGGCGGGTCATCAGATGTTCACCTCGGCGTCGCCGGAGTAGTCGAAGTCCGGCGCGGTGTCGCGCGCGATGCGGATGTCGTCGTTGCTGGCGCCGGCGGCGACCATCGGCCACACCATGGCGTCGGGATGCACGACGAAGTCCACCACGACNGGGGCGTCGTCGATCGCCATCGCCTTCTCGATCGTCGCGTCGACATCCGCCGCCGTCTCGCAGCGCAGCCCGACGCAGCCCAACGCCTCGGCCAGCCGGACGAAGTCGGGCACCCGCACCCTCCTGGACGCCCCTGAGCCCCGCCCAGACGCCCCTGCGCCGCCGGTCCGCGGGGAGTCCGGGTGCGTCCCGAGCTCCGTGTTGGAGTACCGCTTGTCGTAGAAGAGGGTCTGCCACTGGCGGACCATGCCGAGCGACCCGTTGTTGATGACGGCAACCTTGATCGGGATTCCCTCCAGCGCGCAGGTCGCAAGCTCCTGGTTGGTCATCTGGAAGCAGCCGTCACCGTCGACGGCCCACACCGTGGCGTCGGGGCGGCCGACCCTGGCGCCCATCGCGGCCGGCACGGCGTAGCCCATCGTGCCGGCGCCGCCGGAGTTCAGCCAGGTGTAGGGGTTCTCGTAGGAGATGAACTGCGCGGCCCACATCTGGTGCTGCCCGACGCCGGCGGCGAAGATGGTCTCCGGTCCCGCGATCTTCCCGAGCCGCTCGATGACGTACTGCGGGGCCAGCGAGCCGTCAGCCGGCTGGTCGTAGCCCAGCGGGTAGGTCCGGCGCCAGCCGTCCAGCGTCCGCCACCAGGCGGCGAGGTCCGGCCGCTCCTCCAGGACGAGCGCGGCGACGAGCTCGTTGATCACATCACGGCAGTCACCGACGATCGGTACGTCCGCGGTCCGGTTCTTGCCGATCTCGGCCGGGTCGATGTCGGCGTGAATGACCGCGGCACCGGGCGCGAAGGAGGACAGCCTGCCGGTCACCCGGTCATCGAAGCGGGCCCCGAGAGTGATCAGCAGATCCGCCTTCTGCAACGCGGTCACCGCGGCGACCGACCCGTGCATGCCGGGCATGCCCAGGTGCTGGGGATGGGAGTCGGGGAAGGCGCCGCGGGCCATGAGGGTGGTGACCACCGGGATGCCGGTGAGCTCCGCCAGTGTCCGCAGCTCCGCGGCAGCGCGGGCCCTGAGCACTCCCCCACCGATATAGAGCACCGGACGCCGGGCAGCACTGATCATCTTCGCCGCCTCCCGCACCTGCTTGCCGTGCGGGCGGGTGACCGGACGATAACCGGGCAGGTCGAGAGCCGGCGGCCAGACATCGTGCGGCAGCACGGAGGTGGCCGACTGCAGGATGTCCTTGGGCAGGTCGACGAGCACCGGTCCGGGCCGGCCCGTCGCCGCCAGGTGGAACGCCTCCGCGATGATCCGCGGGATGTCGTCGGCGGACTGGACCAGGAAGTTGTGCTTGGTGATCGGCAGGGTGATGCCGCAGATGTCCGCCTCCTGGAAGGCGTCGGTCCCGATCGAGGGACTGGGGACCTGCCCGGTGACGGCCACGATCGGCACCGAGTCCATGTAGGCGTCGGCGATCGGAGTCACCAGGTTGGTCGCCCCCGGCCCCGACGTCGCCATGCACACCCCGACCCGCCCGGTGGCCTGCGCGTACCCCTCGGCCGCATGACCCGCGCCCTGCTCGTGCCGGACAAGGACATGTCGCACCCGGGTGGAGTCGAACAGTGGATCATATGCGGGCAGGATCGCGCCGCCGGGGATGCCGAAGACCACATCGGCTCCGACCGCTTCAAGGGAGTGGACGAGCGACTGGGCTCCGGTGATCTCTCGTGTCATCTGGTCGTCTTCCTTGACAGGCCGGGGATGTACGTGGCACGTGGCAATCTCGGCTGGCACTGCGGGACCGGCGGGACCNGGCCCNCCGGGCACGGCTCTGCCAGCTGAGCACGACCACGCAGGCTTGGCACGAGGCAGTGCTCACTGCACGAAAAAGCCCCTCGTGCCGAGGCACTGAGGGGCGGCGCACAGGTCGACGTCGTCGACTATGCACGCTCTGAGCGTACGAGAATCCCGAGATGCACGGTTCTACCCTGCCGGAGTTCCAGCCCCACGTCAAGCATCGCCGGGCACCGGGTCCAGCCGGGCACCGGGTCCAGCCAGGTCATTGCCCGCCGGAGCCGGGCGCACCGATCTGGCCACCGTCCAACGCGGTGAGGAACCTGGCCGCGACCGGCGCGGCCGTCTCCGNGCCGAAGCCGCCGTCCTCGACGACCACCGCGAAGGCCACGTCGCCCCGGTAGCCGACGAACCACGCATGGGTCGGCGGCGGGTTGCCGTCCTTGTACTCGGCGGTGCCGGTCTTCCCGAAGACCTCGCCGGGCATCGGGACCTTCGCGGCGGTGCCCTCGGTGACGACCGCCCGCATGAAGTCCCGCAGCGGGGGCAGCACCACGGGCGGGATGGGGTTGCTGCGCGCCGACTGGCCGACGACGAACGGCTGGTGCCAGGTACCGCTCGCGACCGCCGCGGCGACGCTCGCCATCTGCAGCGGGGAGACCTCGATGCGGGCCTGGCCGATCGACGCCGACGCCGACTCGACCGCGTCACGCGGGGTCGGGAAGGTCCCCCCGACGCTGGCGATATCCAGCGGTGGTCGGCCGTCGAAGCCGTAAAGCTGGGCGGCCTTCTCCAGCGCGCCGTCCGGGAGTGACTCCTCCAGCCGGATGAACGCGGTGTTGCAGCTCCTGGCGAACGCGGTCCGCAGCGGGATGGGGCCGAACTGCTCGGACTCGGCGTTCTGGAAGGTCCGACCGCCGACGCTGACCGTCTGGGTGCAGTCCAGGGGCATGTCCGGCGCCTTGCCGTTCATCAGCGCGGCGGTGGCCGTCACGATCTTGAAGGTGGAACCCGGTGGGTACTTGCCCCGGACAGCCCGGCTCGACCCGCTGGGCGGATGGTTGGCCAGGGCCAGGATGGCGCCGGTACGAGTGTCGATCGCGACCATCGCCCCGGTCGGGCGGGCCGCGGTGGCCAGGGCCGCCTCGGCGGCCTGCTGGACCCGCAGGTCGATCGTGGTACGGATCGCCTCGCCGTCGGTCATCGGATAGGTGTGCAGCGTCTGCACGGTCGCGTTCTTCGCATCCCGCACGACGACCGCGCCGCCCTGCGCCCGCAGCCGGTCGTCGTACNCCNGCTGCAACCCGGACAGCGGCGCCGTCCGACCGACGAGGTTGCCCGCCAGGTCGGAGGAGTCCCGTAGGGGCTGGCCCGCCACGTCGAGCAGGTCCCCCCGCTTACCGGTGGAGGCGGTCCGGTCCAGGTGCAGCCCTGGGCGCAGGGCCGGATGCACCGAGACCGGATCAGCCTTCACCCGCCACCCGCCGCCGGTCGAGACGAGATGCAGCGCCCCGGTGTACTCCAGCGGCGTCGGCAGACCAGAGAGCGTGAGCCTGGCCAGGTACGGCACGGTCGCCGTCTCGCCGCTGCGGCTGATCGCGCCCGGGGTAAACGTAGCCGCTGTGACGAGCAGGCGGTCACGCACCTCGGCCATCGTGCCCACCAGGCGCGCGACGTCGATGCTCCCGGGCGTGGAGACGGCGGCGACAGCCGCGGAGCCGGGGGTCGCCGTCCCACCGGAAGTCGTCAGCGTCCGCCAGCCGGCCAGGTAGGAGTCGGCCGCAGCCTGGACCTTCCGGTCGGCGGCGCGGTCGGCGGCGCGGTTGTTCAGGACGTAGCCGACGCCGCCGGCGACGGCCAGCAGGACGACGACGACCGCGACGATGATCGCCGTCCGGCGGCCCCGACCCCGACGGCGGGAGGTTGACGCGGTGAAGCCGGAAGGTGTAAGGGGCACGGCGGCACGCTCTCCCCTCGATCGTGACACCCCGATGGGAGACCCACCCTATGGAGGCCTCCGGCCCTTCGCATCCGACGCGCCGTACGACGTCGGCAACCCGACACGCGGGTCCGACACGGCGGGAGAACGTGGTCCTCCCGAGCTCGGATCACGGAGAGGCAACCCACGGCGCGGGGGACGGCGGCGACCGGTCGGACGTTTCTTGAACGAATGGCGCTAAAATCTGCGAATCATCTTGAATACGACAAATCGGGGATCGGCCGGGAAACCGAAGGCCGGGAAGCCGAAGGCCGGGAAGCGATGTCAGGAGACGCCGAGGCGCTCCAGCAGCAGTCGCCGCACGGCCGCCGCGTCCGCCTNGCCCTTCATCGCCTTCATCACCGCGCCCACCAGCGGACCGACGGCGTTCACCTTGCCACCGCGGACCTTCTCGGCGATGTCGGGGGCACCGAGGAGCGCCGCGTCGACGGCCGCGGTGAGCGCGCTGTCGTCCGCGACGATCGCCAGCCCACGGCCGGCGATCACCTCGTCGGGCGTGCCCTCACCGGCGAGCACCCCGTCGATGACCTTGCGGGCCAGCGCGTCGGTGAGCTCGCCCGCGGCCACCAGCGCGGTGATCCGGGCGACGTCGGTCGGGGTGATCTTAAGATCGCGAGGCTGGAGACCGGCGTCCGAGGCGCGCCTGGCCAGCTCGTTGAGCCACCACTTGCGGGCGGTCGCCGGGGCCGCGCCGGCGGCGATGGTCTCCTCGACCAGGTCGAGGACCGCGGCATTGCGCAGGTCCTGCAGGTCCCGCGCGGTGTAGCCGTGCTCGGCGATCAGCCGGGCCCGGCGCGCCGCGGGCAACTCCGGCAGGCCGGCCCGCAGCCGCTCGACGTATTCCGCGGGCAGGGCCAACGGGGTGAGGTCAGGCTCCGGGAAGTACCGGTAGTCGGTGGCCTCCTCCTTGGAGCGACCCGACGAGGTGCGGCCCGACGCCTCGTCGAAGTGGCGGGNCTCCTGGNTGATGCGCTGGCCGTCGTCGAGCAACGCGGCCTGCCGGGTGGTCTCGTAACGCACCGCGCGTTCCACCGACCGCAGCGAGTTGAGGTTCTTCGTCTCGCTGCGGGTGCCGAAGGGAGCGTCCGGGTCGCCGGGCGCCGGCCGCGGGCGCAGCGAGACGTTGGCGTCGCAGCGCAGCGATCCCTGCTCCATCCGGACGTCGGAGACCCCGAGCGCCCGGATCAGCTCCCGCAACTCGTCCACGTAGGCCCGGGCCACCTCGGGGGAACGCACGTCCGGTTCAGTCACGATCTCCACGAGCGGGATGCCGGCCCGGTTGTAGTCGACCAGCGAGTGGGTGGCGCCGTGGATGCGGCCGGTGGCGCCGCCGACGTGCAGCGACTTGCCGGTGTCCTCCTCCATGTGCACCCGGGTGATGCCCACCCGGTGCACCTCGCCCTCGACCTCCACGTCGAGCCAGCCGTTCGTGCACAGCGGCTCGTCGTACTGGCTGATCTGGAAGTTCTTCGGCATGTCGGGATAGAAGTAGTTCTTGCGCGCGAACCGGCACCACGACGCGATCTCACAGTGCAACGCGAGTCCGATCATGACCGCGAAGCGCACCGCCGCCTCGTTCACCACCGGCAGGGAACCCGGCAGCCCGAGGCACACCGGGCAGACCTGCGTGTTGGGCTCGGCACCGAAGGCCGTCGCGCAGCCGCAGAACATCTTGGAAGCGGTGCCGAGTTCGACGTGCGTCTCCAATCCGATCACCGGCTCGTAGCGGGCCAGAACGTCGGAGTAGGACGGCAGCGCGCCGGCGGGAGCCACTGTGCTCACCGGATGAACTCCTCATGGGTCGCTGGGTGGGCGGGTGTCGCGGACGTGCACGTAGGTGAGGAACACCGCGGCCGGTAGGCCGAGCACTCCCCAGACGAGCAGGACCGGGTTGAGCGTGGCGATGCCGAGACCCAGCACCAGCACGGTGAGCAGCCACACCACGCCCACCAGGAACCGGTCCTGCCGGCCGCTGCGCAGACTCACCATCGCCGTTTCCTTCCCTNCCCTCGCGGTCGGCGGCCCGTCACCGCGGCCGCCACACCCGGAACACGGATGACCCGCGAGAGCGCCGGGCGCCCGCTCACAGCGCCGGGACCTCGTCGAGCAGCGGATGGCCGCGTCCGACGTCCAACGCCTCCTCCAGCGCCCCGCCGACCCGGTAGAGCCGGTCATCGGCGAACGGCGGCGCCATGATCTGGATACCCACCGGCAGCCCGTCCACGAGCCCGGACGGCAGGCTCATCGCCGGGCCGCCCGCGAGGTTGGACGGGATCGTGCACAGGTCCGACAGGTACATGGCCACCGGATCGTCGACCTTCGCGCCCAGCGGGAAGGCCGGTGTCGGGGTGGTGGGCGAGACCAGGACGTCGACCTGCTCGAACGCGGCGGTGAAGTCGCGGCTGATCAGCGTACGGACCTTCTGCGCCTGGCCATAGTAGGCGTCGTAGTACCCCGAGGACAGGGCATAGGTGCCCAGGATGATCCGCCGCTTCACCTCCGGGCCGAAGCCGGCTTCGCGGGTGCGGCTCATGACCTCCTCGGCCCCGGCCCGACCGTCGTCGCCGATCCGCAGCCCGAAGCGCATCGCGTCGAAGCGAGCCAGGTTCGACGAGCACTCGCTGGGCGCGATCAGGTAATAGGCGGGCAGCGCGTAGCTGAAGTGCGGGCAGCTCACCTCGACGACCTGGGCGCCCAGGCCCGTCAGCGCCTCGACCGCGGCGGCGAAGGCGGCCTCGACCCCCGGGTCGTATCCGTCGCCGGCGAACTCGCGGACCACACCGACCCGCATACCGCGGATGTCGCGCTGCCGTGCCGCCGCCACGACCGCGGGAACCGGCGCGTCGACGCTCGTGGAGTCCAGGGGATCGTGGCCGGCGATCGCGGCGTGCAGCAACGCCGCGTCGGTCACCGTGCGGGCCAGCGGGCCGGCCTGGTCCAGCGAGCTGGAGAAGGCGACCAGCCCGTAGCGGCTGACCCCGCCGTAGGTGGGCTTGACCCCGACCAGACCGCAGAGGGCGGCCGGCTGACGGATGGAACCGCCCGTGTCGGTGCCGAGGGCAAGCGGCGCCTCGAAGGCGGCGACGGCCGCGGCGCTGCCGCCGCTGCTGCCGCCGGGGATGCGGGTGACGTCCCAGGGGTTGCGGGTCGGCCCGAACGCCGAGTTCTCGGTCGACGAGCCCATGGCGAACTCGTCCATGTTGGCCTTACCCAGCAGGACGACGTCCGCGGCCCGCAGCCGGCTCACCACCGTGGCGTCGTACGGGGGGTGCCAGCCCTCGAGGATGCGGCTGCCGCAGGTGGTGGGCATCCCTCGGGTGGTGAAGACGTCCTTGAGCGCCAACGGCACCCCGGCGAGCGGCCCGAGGCGCTCCCCGGCCGCGCGCCGGTCGTCGACCGACCGGGCCGCGGCGAGCGCGCCGTCGGCGTCCACGTGCAGGAAGGCGTGGACGGTCTCGTCAACCTTGGCGATGCGGTCCAACGCCGCCCGGGTCGCCTCGACGGCACTCAGCCTGCCGACGGCGATCGCGGCCGCCGTCGCGGCGGCGGACAGGCGCACGACGTCAGTCGTGCCGGGAGGTGTCGGGTTCTCCGTCATGTTCTCCGTCATGCGGGCGGCGACCTCATTCGTCCGGATCGAGGATGCGGGGCACCCGGAACCGCCCGTCCTCGGTGGCGGGGGCACCGGCCAGGGCCTCGGTGACGGGCAGCGACGGGCAGATGGTGTCCGGCCGGAAGACGTTGGTCAACGGCACGGCGTGGCTGGTCGGCGGGATGTCCCCGGCGGCGATCTCGGAGACCCGGGCGACCGCGGACAGGATCGCCTCGAGCTGCGGTGCCAGCGCGTCGAGCTCGTCGTCGGTCACCGACATCCGCGCCAAGCGGGCGAGGTGAGCCACCTCGTCCCGAGTGATCGCCATGGCGTGTGGCCCCTTCGTGGGCGGTGGGCGCGGGGCCCGTGACTGGTCCTGGGCGCCGCGACGGATGCGGGAACCGGAACCGGGAGAGGCCGGATGCACCCCTGGGGCGCCCCGGGCGGACGGTCCCGGACCGGACGCATCGCCGCGTCGACGTGATGTCATCGTACGGGCCGCGGCGGGACCCCCGCGGACGCCGCCCCCCGCTGCTCTCCTGGCCCAGGCTGCCCTTCGGGGTTTCCGTCACCTCACCTGCGGCGAGGTTCCTGTGCTGTGGTCCTGGGGGAGCCGCCGGCCGGGCGGGGACGTTATCTTCGCGTGACCGGCCGGCCATCCCGCCGACATGCTCTTTGCGCATGCTCAGCTACATGTCGTATCTGCTTCGCCTCGTGCTGCCGGACCGCCCGGGAGCGCTCGGCGCGGTGGCCACGGCCCTGGGCAGGGCGAGCATCGACATCGTCAGCATCACCGTCATCGAGCGCACCGCCGACGGAGCCGTGGACGATCTGCTCGTGCTTCTGCCACCGGGCGGCCTCGCCGATCGCGTCCTCACCGCCGCTCATTCGGTTCCAGGCGTGATCGTCGAGTCGCTTCGGCCGTTTCTCGCCGACGGGGGCGGTATCGGCAACGACCTCGACCTGGTGGACGCCATGACCGATCGGCCGCACGACGCCGTGGCGACCCTGACGGACCTCGCGCCCGGCGTCTTCCACGCCGACTGGGCGATGCTGCTGGAGCACGTCGGGCCGGACGACGTCCGGGTCCGGGAGACCTCGGTGGGCGCTCCGGCCCTCGGCGGGGACGATCTCGGTGTCCCCGAACGGGTCCGGTTACCCCTGCCCTGGCTGCCGCTGGAACGGGCGCGGCGGATCGGGGCCGAGGATGGCGCCTTCCCGCCTCGCTGGCGGGCGGTCAGCATGGAACTCGCCGCGGCCCCGGTCGGCGGCGACCGGTTGGTGATCCTGGTCGGGCGGCCCGGCGGCCCCCGGTTCCGCTCCTCCGAGATCGACCGACTGGCCCATCTGGCGGGCATCGCCGCGAGCCTGACCAGGACGGACCGTTTCTGAGCGGGGGATCCTCCCCCGGGTTATTCCACCGGGGTCTCGGCCTTCTCGGGACCGTCGGCGGGAACGGCGAGCTTGCTGGCCGCGTCGACCCCCTGCGCCAGCAGAACGGCGAATCCGGCCTCGTCCAGCATGGGGATCCTGAGACTGCGCGCCTTGTCGTACTTCGAGGCCCCCGGATCCGCGCCGACGACGACGGCGGTGGTCTTCCTGCTCACCGAGCCGGTGACCTTGCCGCCGCGCGCCTCGACCGCCTCCTTGGCCGAGTCGCGGCTCCAGTCGGTGAGCGTGCCGGTGATGACGACGGTGACGCCGTCGAGGGGACGTGGGCCCTCCTCCGCGCCGACGTCGGCGAGCCGTGCCCCGCCGGCGGCGATCCTGGCGAGGATGTCGCGGTGCCGTTCATCGGCGAACCAGTCGAGCACCGCGCCGGCGATCTTCGGACCGACCCCTTCGACCGCGGCGAGGTCCTCGGCCGACGTGGCGGCGATCGCTTCCAGCGACCGCAGTTCCCGGGCCAGCGCCCGCGCCGCCGTGGGCCCGACGTGGCGGATCGACAGGCCGACCAGCAGCCGCCAAAGCGGCCGGTGCCGCGCGGCCTCGACCCCCCGCAGAATCTGGTCGATTTTCTTCTGCGCGAACCCGCGCAGCCCCTCGAAGGACTCGGGCGTCAGGTGGAAGATGTCGCCGATGTCACGCACCCGGCCCGCCTCGAGCAGGGCGGTCGCCGTCTCGTACCCGAGCCCGTCGATGTCCATCGCCCCCCGGGATGCGAAATGGAAGATCGACTCCCGCAACTGCGCGGGACAGGAGACGGTGTTCGGGCAACGGATGTCGACCTCGCCCTCGGGCCGCACCAACTCGGTGCCGCACTCCGGGCAGCGCGTGGGCATCACGAAGGCCCGCTCGGAACCCTCTCGCAGGTCGACGACCGGGCCGACGATCTCCGGGATGACGTCCCCGGCCTTGCGCAGGACGACCGTGTCCCCGATGAGCACCCCCTTGCGACCGACCTCGTCGATGTTGTGCAGGGTCGCGAGGCCCACCGTGGACCCGGCGACCAGGACCGGCTCCAGCTCCCCGAAGGGGGTCACCCGGCCGGTGCGGCCCACGTTCACCCGGATATCGCGCAGCTTGGTCGTGACCTCCTCCGGCGGATACTTGTAGGCCACCGCCCAGCGGGGGGACTTCGAGGTGGAGCCCAACCGGCGTTGCAGGGCGAACGAGTCGACCTTGACGACCACTCCGTCGATCTCGTGCACCACGTCGTGGCGCGCGTCGCCCCACCGGTGCACGTAGTCGAGCACGCCGGGCACCGTCGCCAGGACCTCGAAGTGGGTGGCGACGGGCAGCCCGAGCTCCGCGAAGCGGGCATAGGCCGCCGACTGGGACGTGACCTCGAAGCCGCGCTGCGCGCCCAGGCCATGGACAATCATCTCCAGCGGCCGGGTGGCGGTGACCCGGGGATCCTTCTGCCGCAGGGATCCGGCCGCGGCGTTACGCGGGTTCGCGAACGGTTTGCCCCCCACGGCCACCAGCCCGGCGTTGAGCTCGGCGAACTTCGCGGTCGGGAAGAAGACCTCGCCCCGCACCTCCAGCAGCCCGGGCACCCGCGGCCCGCGCAGCCGTACCGGCACGCTCGCCAGGGTGCGGATGTTGGGGGTGATGTCCTCCCCCGTCCGGCCGTCGCCGCGCGTCGCGGCACGCACCAGGTAACCATCCTCGTAGACGAGGTCCACGGCAAGCCCGTCGATCTTCAGCTCGCAGAGCCAGGCGTCGACCTCGCTTTCCCGGGCCACGCGCGCCGCCCACTGGTGGAACTCGTCGTCGTCGAAGACGTTTTCCAGGGACAGCATCCGTTCGAGATGCTCGACCGGGGTGAACAGGGTCGAGTAGGAGCCGGCCACCTTCTGCGTCGGCGAGTCCGGTGTGCGCAGGTCGGGATGCCGCTCCTCCAGCGCGGCGAGCTCCGCCATCAACCGGTCGTACTCGGCATCGGAGATCGTCGGGGAATCGAGCACGTAGTAGCGGTACGCGTGCTCGTCGAGCTCGCGGGCGAGGCTGGCGGCGCGGGCCCGCTCGNCCGCCGAAGCCGCCGCCGAAGCCACGCCGGATTCGTCGGCCGTACCGGCCGTCGCGCTCACGACGGTGCGTCGACCAGGACCCGCCCCGCCTTCCGGCAGTGGCGCATCACCGTCCTGGCATCGTCCGTTCCCAGGCCCGCCAGGCCACATGTCGGCGTCACGGCGACCACCTCTCCGAGCTGCTCGGGCCGGAATCCCAACCGGCGCCACAGTGCGATGACGGGTTCGACCGTGCGGCGGACATCCGACAACTTCGGTGCGGCCAAGACAGCCCGTCCGGCTGCACCAGCCCGTCCGGCTGCACCAGCCCGTCCGGCTGCACCAGCAGGTGCGGTCGGTCCAGTCGGTCCTGTCGGTCCTGTCGGTCCTGTCGGTGAAATCGGCGCGGCCGGTGAAATCGGCCTGGTGGGGACGAGGCCCGCCATCAGCCGCACTCCGGCCTCCACGATCTCGCCGACGGCGTCGTCCTCGGCCCGGGTAAGCGCGGTGACGTCGAGACCGACGAAGTCCACACCCGCCGCGCGCAACGCCGCCAGCGGCACCGCGGGAGCGCAGCAGTGCACCCCGACTCCGACGGTCGCCGGCAGCGCCCGCAGGCCACCGAGCAGGATCCGCAGCCGCTCCACAACCAAGCCCTCCTCGACGGCGGGCAGCACCGAGAACCCACTCGGAGTGCGGATCCGGCCCGCGAGCACCGCCGGCAGCGACGGCTCGTCGAGCTGGACCAGGATCCGCGCCCCCGGGACCCGCTGGGCGATCTGTTCGACCTGTTCGACGAGCCCCGCGGTCAGTGCGTCGGCGATGTCACGGGTGGCGCCGGTATCCGACAACGCCTTGTGCCCGCGGGGAAGCTCCAGCTCGGCAGCCAGCGTCCACGGGCCGGTCACGGCAATCTTGAAGGATCCCGCGTAGTCGGCGGCGACCTCCGTCAGCGCGTCCAGGTCGCGTTCGAGCAGATCCCGTGACCGGCGCAGGTCCAGGCCGGGTCGGGGAACCAGCCGCCAGCCAGCCGGCTGAAGGTCCACCGGCATGTCGACGAGGATCGCCGCCGCCCGCCCGACCATCGCACCCCCGGCTCCCCTGGCCGGCAGTTCTGGCAGATGCGGCAGGTCCGGCAGCTCGTCGAAGACCAGCTTGACGGCCTGGGCCGCATCCGTTCCCGGCAGCGAGCCCACCCCGGTGGCCGCGCCGGGCGGCCACATCCGTGCAGCGTCAGTACTCATGTCTTGACATCCTCCGGGAGTCCGCGGGAGATCCCCGGCCACGCCCGCTCCACGCCCGCTCCGTCAACGGCCCGCCGACCGGGCGCCCAGCTAACCACCGGTGGTGCGGATGTGCCCTCCGCCAAGCACCCGGTCACCGTCGTACAGCACCACTGCCTGGCCTGCGGCCGTGCCGCGGACCGGCGTCGTCAGCGTCACGACGAGCTCCTCGTCGCGCGCCTGCGCCACCGCCGGTACCACCCCGCCGTGCGCCCGCACCTGGGCCAGGCATGACACGGCCCCCTCGTGCGGCCAGACGGCCCGGTCCGCCACGAGCCGGCGCACGTCGAGCGCCTCGGCCGGTCCGACGGTGACCGTCGACGTCACCGGGGAGATGTCCAGCACATAGCGCGGCCGGCCGTCCGCGGCCGGCCGCCCGAGCTTCAGCCCGCGACGCTGACCCACGGTGAAGGCGTAGGCGCCGTCATGGTGCCCGAGCGTCTGCCCGGTCGTCGCATCGATGACCGGACCCGGCCGCGGGCCGAGCCGCTCGCGCAACCAGCCACCGGTGTCCCCGTGCGAGATGAAACAGATGTCGTGGCTGTCCGGCTTGTCCGCAACGGCAAGGCGACGCTCGGCCGCCTCTACCCGCACCTGGGCCTTGGTGGAATCCCCGAGCGGGAACCGCGCGGCGGCGAGCTGCTCGGGACGCAGCGTTCCCAGGACGTAGGACTGGTCCTTGTCCGGATCCACCGAGCGGCGCAGGGTGCCGTCCGGATCGAGCCGGGCGTGGTGCCCGGTGACGACGGCCTCGAAGCCGAGCGCGAGGGCCTTGTCGAGTACGGCCGCGAACTTGATGCGCTCGTTGCAGCGCACGCAGGGGTTGGGCGTGCGACCGGCCGCGTAGGACTCGACGAACTCCTCGATGACGTCGGTCTCGAACCGGTCCGCGAGATCCCAGACGTAGAACGGGATGCCGAGGATATCGGCGGCCCGCCGGGCGTCCCGGGCGTCCTCGATGGTGCAGCAGCCGCGGGCTCCGGTCCGGTCCGACTCCGGCGAGCGCGACAACGCCAGATGCACCCCGGTGACGTCGTGACCGGCGTCAACCGCCCGGGCGGCGGCGACGGCGGAGTCGACCCCGCCGGACATCGCGGCGAGCACCCGCATCAGACCATCACCTCCCCGAATCTCCGCCGAACCTCAGGGAACCACGTGGACGGGAGCAAGGCATCATGGGCATCGCCTCTCAGGTGCCGCTCATGCTGCCGCTCGTGCCGGCCAGCGCCCCCGCGCGGCTCGCCCGCTCGACGACCGGCCCGATCGCCGCGACCAGCGCGTCGATGTCGCAGGCCCGTGAGGTGTGCCCGAGGGAGAACCGCAGCGATCCGCGGGCGTGTGCCTCATCCACTCCCATCGCGAGCAACACGTGCGACGGCCTCGCCACTCCAGCGGAGCAGGCCGAGCCGGTGGAACACTCGATCCCCCGGGCATCGAGCAGCATCAGCAGCGAGTCTCCCTCGCAGCCGGGGAAGGTCAGATGGGCGTTTCCCGGCAGCCGGTGCGGTCCCGGACCGCCGCCGTCCCCACCGCCGCCGTCCCCACCGCCGCCGTCCCCGAGCAGCGGGGCACCGTTGAGCACCGCCTCCGGGACCTCCGCCCGGACCCGGCGCACCAAGTCGTCACGCAGGGCCGCCAGCCGGACGCTCTCCTGCGGCGCCTCGGCGCATGCCCTCGCCGCGGCCGCCGCGAACGCCGCCACCCCGGCCGTGTTCAACGTTCCGGACCGGATGTCGCGCTCCTGACCGCCGCCGTGGGTCAGCGGCTCCATCGCCAATCCCCGGCGCACCACCAGGGCACCGACACCGATCGGCCCCCCGATCTTGTGCGCGCTGACCGTGATGGCGTCGGGGCCCTCGTCGGTGACGGCGATCGGGATCTGGCCGAACGCCTGCACCGCATCGGTGTGGAAGGGCACGCCGTGACGGTGCGCGATCGTCGCGAGCTCGGCGATCGGCTGAACGGTGCCGACCTCGTTGTTCGCCCACATCACCGACACGACGGCCACCGAGTCCGGATCCCGTTCGAGGGCGGCGGCGAGGGTGTCCGGCCGCACGGTTCCCGCGGCATCGACCGCGAGCAGCTCGACCTCGGCATCCTGCGCCCGGCCGAGCCAGTCGACGGTGTCCAGGACCGCCCGGTGCTCGACGGCGCTGACCAGCACCCGCCGCCGGCCCGGTTCGGCCCGGCGGCGTGACCAGTACAGACCCTTCAGGGCGAGGTTGTCACTTTCGGTACCGCCTCCGGTGAACACCACGTCGGACGGACGGGCGCCCAGCACTCCGGCGAGTGTCTCGCGGGACTCCTCGACGATGCGGCGGGCACGGCGGCCACTGGCATGCAGCGACGAGGCATTGCCGGNATCGGCGAGCACCGCGGTGTACGCGGCGAGCGCTTCCGGTCGCATCGGCGTCGTCGCCCCGTGGTCGAGGTAGGTCACAGCTCTAGAGGGTAGTCGCGGACGGGCCGAACACCGCGCGATCAGAAGTCGCCGGCGGCCCGGCGCAGATCGGTCAGCAGGTCGATGAGTCTGCGCACCCCGCCGTCACCCAGCCCGGGATCGGCGAAGACGGTGTCGTTGAGCTTCTCGGTCGCGGCCATGGCAGTGNCCCGNCCCTCCTCGGTGATCTTCGCGAGAATCGCCCGCCGGTCCGTAGGATGCGGGGTACGCCGCACCTGCCCCCTCGCCTCCAACCGGTCGACCGCGCTGGTGACGCTGGTCGGATNGACCTGCAGCCGACTTCCGATCTTGTTGAGGGGCAGCGCTCCGGACCGACTGAACATCAACAGCATCAGCAGCTCATAGCGCGCGAAGGTCAGATCGAGGGGGCGCAGGACCTCGTCAACCCGGGCGAGGACGATCTGCTGCGCCCGCATCAGGGAGGTGACCGCTGCCATGCCGTCCGCTGCCGCCCCCCAGCCGTGGGCGGTCCAGTGCCGATGGGCCTCCGCTATGGGGTCGGTTGGCAACGGTTTCGGGGTGGCCACGACTTGTCGACGCTCCTGCACTTCATGGGACGGTTCCCGCCCAACCTGGCAGCCGGGGACCGTCGCGGCGGGCAGCGTCCATTGCACCCCAGGACGGACGCGCTGGCAAAGATTCATGCGTACCCGGAGATTGCCGCGGCGCCCAGCGTACCGACCAGCGTAACGCCGATCGACGTAACGGCGGGCGCCNCCCNGGGNATAATCANACGTTACGTCGATACTGCCCNCCCNCGTCGAAGAATGCCTGGGAGATCTGCCCGAGGGAGCAGACGCGGACCGCCTCCATCAGCGCCGCGAACGTGTTCCCCCCGCTCCTGGCGACCTCCCGCAGATGTTCCAGGGCGGCGCCCGCCTCGGCGCCGTGCCGGCGGTGGAACTCCTCCAGCCGAGTGAGCTGAGATTGCTTCTCCTCCTCCGTGGCCCGCGCGAGCTCCATCGGGCCTCCCTCGGCGTCGGGATCGGTGCCGGCCGACTCCGGCCGCAGGAACGTGTTCACCCCGATGATCGGCAGGGTGCCGTCGTGCTTGCGCCGCTCGTACAGCATCGACTCGTCCTGGATGCGTCCCCGCTGATAGCCGGTCTCCATCGCGCCGAGTACACCGCCGCGGTCGCTGATCCGCTCGAACTCGGCGAGCACCGCCTCCTCGACCAGGTCGGTCAGTTCATCGACGATGAACGATCCCTGCAGGGGATTCTCGTTGGCGGCGAGTCCCCATTCCTGATCTATGATCATCTGAATGGCCAACGCGCGGCGGACGGAGTTCTCCGTAGGAGTCGTCACAGCCTCGTCGTACGCATTGGTGTGCAGGCTGTTGCAGTTGTCGTAGATCGCGCACAGCGCCTGCAACGTGGTCCGGATGTCGTTGTAGGCCATCTCCTGTGCGTGCAGCGACCGACCCGAGGTCTGTACGTGATACTTCAGCATCTGCGACCGGGGGGCGGCACCGTAGCGCTCCCGCATGGCCACCGCCCAGATCCGGCGGGCCACCCGCCCGATGACGGTGTACTCCGCATCCATCCCGTTGGAGAAGAAGAACGACAGGTTCGGGGCGAAATCGTCGATGCGCATCCCTCTGGCCAGATAGGCCTCGACGTAGGTGAAGCCGTTGGCCAGGGTGAACGCGAGCTGACTGATGGGATTGGCGCCGGCCTCGGCGATGTGATAGCCGGAGATCGATACCGAGTAGAAGTTCCGGACCGCGTGTTCGATGAACCACTCCTGCACGTCCGCCATCGCCCGCAACGCGAACTCGGTGGAGAAGATGCAGGTGTTCTGCCCCTGGTCCTCCTTGAGGATGTCCGCCTGCACGGTGCCACGGACCGTGGCCAGCGTGCGGGCCCGGACCTCGGCGGCCTCGTCCGTGCTCGGCTCCCGGCCGTGCTCGGCGCGGAAAGCGTCCAAGCGCTGGTCGATCGCGGCGTTCAGGAACATCGCCAGGATCGTCGGCGCCGGGCCGTTGATGGTCATCGAGACGCTGGTCGACGGATCACACAGATCGAACCCGGCGAACAGGACCTTCATGTCGTCCAACGTCGCTATCGACNCGCCCGACGTGCCGATCTTGCCATAGATGTCAGGCTGAGACGCGGGATCGCGGCCGTAGAGGGTCACCGAGTCGAAGGCGGTGGACAGCCGGGTCGCAGGCGAGCCGGCGGAGAGGAAGTGGAACCGGCGGTTGGTCCGGAAGGGGTCACCTTCACCGGCGAACATTCGCGCCGGGGCCTCCCCGGCGCGTTTGAACGGAAAGACGCCGGCGGTGAAGGGGAAGTACCCTGGCAGGTTCTCACGCCGCAGGAAGCGGATCAGGCGAGCGTCGTCGTCGATGGCGGGTACCGCCACCCGCCGGATCAGAGTCCCGCTGAGTGTGGTGCGCACCAGCGGGGTGTGGATCTCGGTTCCCCGGACGAGATAGGTCATCTTCTCGCCCTGACGTTCCTCGACGATCGCCGGCCATTGCGCCAGGAGCTCCCTCGTCCAGGGGGCCAGGGCGGCTTCGGCCTCGTCGCGCAGCACGGCGAGGGTGGTGGGTTCCGCCGGCGCCGGGCCCGCGCTGGGGTTGGCGCCGGCCAGTGCCGCAAGGGCCGTCGTCAGATGCTCACGACGGCGGGCCAGCAGCGCCTGACGCTCGGTCTCGGCGTGATAGCCCCGCACCGTCTCGGTGATCTCGGCCAGATAGCGTATCCGGGCGGACGGAATGACCGTGGTCAGACCGGTAGAGGTCCGCCCGCGCACCAGGTGCAACGAGCCGGACACGGTGTGCAGATCGTGTTTGCGTAGCAGCCCGACGAGGTGCTGATACAGGGCGGTCACCCCGTCGTCGTGGAACCGGGCGGCCGAGGTGCCGAAGACGGGCATATCCTCCCAGGACTGGTCGAACGCCTGCCGGTTGCGCACCAGTTGCCGGGCGACGTCACGCCGGGCATCCTCGGCGCCGCGCCGCTCGAACTTGTTCACCGCCACCACGTCGGCGAAGTCCAGCATGTCGATCTTCTCAAGCTGTGAGGCCGCACCGTACTCGGGTGTCATCACGTACAGCGAAACATCGCAGAACGGAACGATCGCCGCGTCACCCTGCCCGATGCCCGGCGTCTCGACGATCACCAGATCGAAACCGGCCGCCTGGCAGGCTTTGATCACATCCGCCAGGGGAGCCGGAACCTCACTGCCCCCCGTGCGCGTCGCCAGGGACCGGAAGAACACGTTCCCTGCCGTGCCATCACCCAGGGAGTTCATCCGGATGCGGTCACCGAGCAGTGCACCGCCGCCCCGCCGACGGCTGGGGTCGATGGCGAGCACCGCGATCCGCAGGCTGTCGCCCTGGTCGAGGCGGAAGCGCCGGATCAGCTCGTCGGTGAGCGAGGACTTTCCCGAACCACCCGTGCCGGTGATACCGAGGACCGGAACCCGCGGGTGGCGGGCGGCCTCGTCCTGCAGCGCCGCCGCGAGCCGCGGGTCCCGGCCCGCCTCGAGCACGGTGATCGCCCGGGCGAGCGCGCCGTGCTCACCAGCCGCCACCGCATCGAGCTTCGGCCCGTCCTCCGTCAGATCGACGTCACAGGCCTCGATGATCATATTGATCATCTTTGCGAGACCGAGCCGCTGCCCGTCCTGCGGGGAGAAGATGCGCGCGACCCCGCGCGCGTGCAGCAGGTCGATCTCCGCCGGCAGGATCACCCCGCCGCCGCCGCCGTAGACCCGGACGTTGCCGGCTCCGCGCGCACGGAGGCGCTCGATGAGGTAGCTGAAGTACTCGACATGCCCGCCCTGATAGGACGACAGGGCGATCCCCTGGGCGTCCTCCTGGATCGCGGCGGTGACGACCTCCTCGACGCTGCGGTCATGCCCGAGATGGATCACTTCGGCGCCCTGCGCCTGCAACAGGCGACGCATGATGTTGATCGCCGCGTCATGCCCATCGAAGAGTGAGGCCGCCGTCACGATCCGGACCGGATGAGCTGGTGTGTGCAGCGTGGCGGCCGGCTCGTGCCGGTTGTCGGAGGACATCGCGTCGGAGGACATCGAAGCGGCTCCCGGGGACGATGTGGCGGGCGGAGATACCTAGAACACTTGGCTTCCCGATAGTAGGACATCCATGTAATAGATGCCACCACGGCCAAGGTGCTGAAGCGGGTGCTGCCAGCCAGTAGTCGGAAAATACGCGTATACGAGTGTGGGGCTGTCTCCCTAGGGAGACAGCCCCACACTCGTATACGTCCGGCGGCGTCCTACTCTCCCACACAGTCCCCCATGCAGTACCATCGGCGCTGAAGAGCTTAGCTTCCGGGTTCGGAATGAGACCGGGCGTTTCCCCTTCGCCAAAACCACCGAAACACTATCCAGATATACCAGCCGAACCGGCCGTACACCCGAGAACCGCACAGTGGACGCGTAGCACCTTCGAAGACAAGCCCTCNGCCTATTAGTACCGGTCAGCTCCATGCGTCACCGCACTTCCACCTCCGGCCTATCAACCCGATCATCTAGTCGGGGGCCTTACCAGGCTACCCTGTGGGAGACCTCATCTCGAAGCAGGCTTCCCGCTTAGATGCTTTCAGCGGTTATCCCTTCCGAACGTAGCCAACCAGCCATGCCCTTGGCAGAACAACTGGCACACCAGAGGTTCGTCCGTCCCGGTCCTCTCGTACTAGGGACAGCCCTTCTCAAGTCTCCTGCGCGCGCGGCGGAT
>NZ_JPGU01000017.1:0-86571 GCF_000732115.1 Frankia sp. CeD | reverse complement strand
CGGGCAAACAGTATCAGTCCGTCGTAGTCGACGGGCTGGGTGCGGTTGCGGCCGGCGGTGCGGGCGGCCCAGCCTTGTTCGTTCGTGGCTGGTTCGATCATGATGGCTTGGCCGTCACCGACGCGTTGGGAGAGCAGGGTCCAGAGCCGGTCGCGGACGCGGGCGCTGGGGTTGCCGACGAAGACGCCCGCCGAGATTTCGATCATCCAGCGGGTGAGGTGGCCGCGGAGGCCGTCGGCGGTGGCGATGAGGACGATGACGGTCACCAGGGTGGGGGTGGCTGGTCGGTGTCGGGTCCGGTGACACCGAGGATGGTGGTGTCGTCGGTCTGGTCGGCGAGGTCGGCGGCCCAGTTGACGCCGCCGGGGACGTGGCCGTCGAGCTCGTCCCACAAGTGGAGTGCGTCCTCGTCGTTATCTCGGGTTCCTTCCTCGATGAGGAGGTCTTTGATGTCGTGGATGATGCGGGCCATGAGGTGCCCGTCAGCGACTTTGTCGCGGAAGGCGGTGCGGATGTCGCGCTCGTCGGTGAGGCCGGCGGCGGCGAGGTCGAAGGCGAGGGGAATGGTGTAGTCGGCTTTGTACAGGTCGGCGATGTCGAGGACGAAGGAGGTGGCGGCTCCGGTGTGGACGAATCCGAGGGCGGGGCTGGCGCCGATGCCGACGATGGCGGCGTGGCAGATGCCGTAGAGGCAGCTGTGTCCGGCGGACAGGAGCCGGTTGATGTCGTCGCTGTCGGCAAAGGGGTCGCCGTGGGTGTAGACGCGTTTGTTCCAGGTGACGCCGGTGCGGGTGGCGTGATCGCGGTAGATCTTTTTGATGCGGGCGCCTTCCCGGCCGCGGAGTTGTTGCATGGTGGCGGTGGTGACGTCGTCGTCGGGGAAGCGTTTGGCGTACATGCGGCGGGCGACGTCAAGGCGTTCGCTGGTGCGGGTGACGAGGTAAGCCTGGCGCATGAGCAGGCCGGCGCCGCGGCTGGGTCCGAGTCCTGCGGCATACATGCGTACGCCGCGGTCGCCGACCCAGCACAGGGCGGTGCCGGAGTCGGCGAGCAGGCGCACGGCGGCGCTGGTGATGCGGGTTCCGGGACCGAGCAGGACGGTGGCGACGAACGCGGCGGGGACACGGACGGTGCGTTCCTTGTTGACCAGGACGACGGCGTTGTCGTCGCGGTCAACGTGGCATTTCTCGACGTAGAGCGTGGAGACGCGGNCCTCGACGCGGTGCAGGTCCTGCGGATTGGACAGCCACCACATGTCAGCGGCCGGCCTGTTCGGTGTGCAGGGGCGCGAGGGTGATCAGCCCGCAGCCGTAGGCCTTGGCAGGGCCGACGCCGTGCAGGAGAGTGGCGCGGGCGCGGGCGGGATCGGTGACGCGCAGGGCGCCTTCGAAGGTGGCGGTGTTGAGGACGACGCGGCGGCCAGTCTTCTCGGTGTTCTTGGCTTTCTTGGGGAAGGTGAGGCGTTCGCGGGCGGTGAGCCGTAGCGCGGGGGCCGGCTCGTCGGTGTCGCCGGGGCCGTCGGGCTGGTTGCGGGGGCCATCGGGCTGGTTGCGGGGGCCATCGAGGTCGGCGGTGGTGAGCAGGGTGAATCCCCAGCGGTCGATGCGGTCAGTGAGCCAGGTCGTCTGGTGGGCGGCGGTGCGGTGGCCGACGCGGACACCGCGGGGGCGGGGGGCGGCGAGGTGTTCCTTCTGGGCAGGGGAGGGATTGTCGGGGGTGCGGGTGGCGCTGACAGTGTTCGCGCGCAGCCGGAAGCGGAATTCGCGGCCGGTGTGGAGGCGGTCGAGCAGGGGCTGGTAGTCGCGGACGAGGACCNGGGGTTCGTCGGTGTGGATCCAGCCGGCCTGTTCGATGAGGTGCTCCCAGGACGGCGTGGATTCGGTGAGAACGAGGACTTCGGCGCGGTGCGGTCGGTCTGCTCCACGGAGGCCTTCACCGGTTTCCAGTCGCCACAGGACCCGTTCGGTGACGGGTTGGCGGCTGAGCCCGCCGAGGACGGCGGCGTGCATGCGCTGGGGGTTCTTCAGTAGCGCCTGGGCGCCGGTGCGCAGCGGGTTCAGCCAGATCCGGGACAGGTAGGTCATGGTCCGGTCACCATCCGAGAATCGCGAAAGGATCGTGGTGCGGGGTGGTGCCCTCGACGTTGTCGGCGTCGGTGAGCTCGTAGGGGGGTGGGAGGTGGACCCAGCTCTGGTGGACCCGGCGGCTGGTGAACCCTCGCTGGTGGGGATCGAAGGTGGTCGGCAGGTCGATCCGGACGTCGTCCCCGTCTGGGTCGTCAACGGTGACGGGTAGGTCGATGCGGCGGAGGCGGGGTGGCCTGCGCCGGGCGAGGGCGTCGCGGTGGTCGGGGCGGGCCTGCCACGGCACCTGCCGCAGGACCTCCAGGGCGCTGCCCGACCACAAAGCGGCGTCCGGCTCGCTGTCGGGAACGAGGAGGAGGGGGNGGGTCGGCGGGCAGGCGCGGCGGCCGAGCGCGAGGGGAAAGGCGGGGGTGCGCAGCGCGTCGGCGAGGGTGGTGAGCACCGGTTCGGGTGCGGCGAGGGCGGCGACGAACACGGCGTCCTGCAGGTAGAACCGCTCGGTGACGTGGGTGTGCTTCGCCGGGGACGTCGGTTTCTGGAGGCCTTTCGCGCTGACCGCGGCGGAGGGTAGCGGCCGGCCGCGGTAGTCGCTGACGGTGTGGTAGTCGCGCAGCAGGGTGCCGGGCTGGTCGGTGCGGATCCCGAGGGTGAGGCTGAGGAGGTCCTCGATCGGGTCGGTGCGCCGGCGGCCCTGGGCGGCGGCGAGCAGCCCGATGATCCCGCTCTTCGTCGGTTCGGTGAGGGTGTCGCGGCGGTTGAACATGCTGCGGGAACCCCAGGACTGCAGGGGGCCGGCGAGGCGCAGCACCAGGCAGTGGCGGGGCGGGTCCTGGCTCATCGGACGCTGCTCATGAGCCGGTCGCGGGCGGCAGCCACCACTGTGTCGAGAACCTCGTCGAACGGCTTCGGCTCGCCGAGCGCCTTGACGATCATCGCCGTGGTGTCGGTGTTGGTGTTGGTGTCGTCGGGGGCGCGGTAGGTGGAGGCGAGGATGTCGGGCTGGAGGCCCCACAGCGTCGACGCGCTGTTGAGTTCGATGGCGAACTGCTCGAGGGATCCGGTGAGGACGCCCCGGCCACGGGGCAGTACCGGCTTCTCGAACGCGGAGACAAGGTTGACCGGCTGGTCGGGGCGGATCGCGATGGTGAGCAGGTTCGGCACGGTGCGGTGGGCGAAGGAGTTCTGATGGCCGGTCGGCATGGAGGTGGTGAACGCGGTGAGGAACACCCGTAGCGCCTCGACGGTCGCCTCGATGTCACCGCCGAGGTTCTCGGCGAGCTGGTGCAGGCCGACGGTGGCGAACCGGTACAGCGTCGCGGACTGGAACTCGACCGTGCCGATCATCCCGGCGCCGGTCTCGTCCTTGGCGTTCTGGTCGTCAACGGCGGTGTAGTAGTCGAACTCGACGTCGACGGCATGGGTGGACAGGGCATGCGCGACCTGGGTGGCCGCGTCGACGTTCANCGACGCCAGGTCGGCGACCATCCGCCCGAACAGCGCGACGTCGATCGGATGGTCGCTGCCGAGAGTAGCCAGGACAGGCACATCCTTGACCGCGGCGAGCAGATCGCCGTCGCTGAGATCGGCGAGGCGCGGCACATCCTCGACAATGAGGTCGATGAGCCGTTCGAGCTGGGGACGGCCAAAGAACAGCAGATAGGCGGTCTCCGCCGCCTTCTTCCCCGCACTGATCTTCAGAGCGGTCAGAAGGCTGGTGGCGATCCGGGTGCTGGTTTCCGCGTCGAGCGCGCAGCGGGTTGCGAGCCGTTCCGCGAGCAGCGCGGAGATCCGCTTGGTGCGTGTTCCGAGCTGGGCCTGATCGATGTGGTCGGCGAAGGCGGTTCGCGTCGCCCGCTTCCAGGCCTGGGACGACACCCGGGCCCGCTTCNCCCCGCCATAGACGGCTTGTTTCGGGGTACCGGCGTCATCTCGGTTGAGGTTGGACGGAGGGACGGTCTGCAGGATGTGGACGTCGATGTAGCAGCGCATTGGTAGATGCCTCTTTCTGCTGGGTCAGGACGGGAAAGCCCCGGTGCGCGGAGGCAACGCCGGAGGTTAGACGGAAGATCAGGAAGTGCCGGACGCGGCGGCCGGGGTAGCGGCTTTGTCTTTCGGGGGCCGGTAGAAGTACTGGGCTCCCCACCGGCGGCGTACGTCGCCGATCCGCTCGGGGGTCTGCCAGGCGATGAGGTCCCGCCAGAGTTGGGTGTAGTCGAGACCGACGGGGACCTGGCGGAACTGGCGGACCAGACCACGCAGGTGGTAGGCGGCCTCGTCCNGGGTGGNGGNGGTGGCCACGGCGTTNAACCGCCGGTCGACCGCCTCAGGACTGAACTTGTCGCTGCTACGCAGGCGTAGAGCAGCCTCGCCGAGCCCGATGCCAGGCTGATNCGCCGCAGTGGGCAGGGACTGCTGGTGCACCGCGAACAAGGTGAGCGCGACGTGCTCCGCGGTCAGGGACCAGGTTCTGCGGCCATCGACGGTGAGCGTGGAGTAGTAGCGCCACATCTCCGGGACGCTGCCAGGCTCGCGGCCAACACCGCGGCGCAACACGGCCAAATCCGCCCCGTCGGGCCGGTCGCCCTTATGGTCCCGTTCCCAGAAGTGCCGTGGCGATGTCGTCTCGCGTGGCGATGTCGTCTCGGATGATGTGGACGATGCGGACGGCGCCGCGGTTACCTCGGTCATCAGACCTTCCTGACGGGTCGTGGGAATCAGGCGGCGGCCAGAGCAAGCCGGTTGTCCTCGTCCTTGCCGAGCACGTCGTTGAGCGTGCGCCGGAATGACATCTCGGCGCCGGCGAGGCGGGCGCCGAACGGCTCACCGGGATCGCGGCCCAGGAACGTCTCAGGACCGGCAGCGGACAACACCGGGTCGACGACCTCCCACGCCAACCGCCGAGCGAGGATCCGCCACGCAAGTTCGGCCCGCTTGGCGTCCTCCGGATGCTGCTGCAACCCGGCTAGCAGCCGGTGCACCGTCGGATTGAAGCTGTGGATCAGTATTTCTCCGAGCCGCTGGCCCTTGTCCCACGGCAGCTTGTCCGTCGCACCGGCAGCCTCACGAAGATCGTCGCCGAGACGGTTGGCGGCGATCCGCAGGCTCTCGGCCTGGGCCGCCACCGCCAGCACGGTCTCACGGACCGCGGAGTCCCGTGCCAGCGCGGTGACCGGGAGGGGAATCTCATCGGCCATTACCTCGTCGATCACCGCCGACTGCGTGCCGTACTTCACCCCGACGGTCAGTACCTGCAGTGGCAGATCATCGGGGACATAGCCGTCGTCACNCAGCCGGGCGAGCTGCGACAGCGCCGTCGGCGCGAACACTTTGTCACTCGACAAGGGCGTTGTGGTCAGCAGAGCCTCCAGCCCGCGCCAGGCCGACCGGCCCGGCTGATGCCGCACCNGACGGACCGGCGGCTCGTCGGCTTTGGGCTTGTCAACCTGCCGCCACGCCGTGTGCGGTTCGAGTGCGTGCACCGATCCGGTGAGCCGGTCACCGGCGGTGAGCACCACCCGTCGGACCGAGACATCCTCGACAGCCGTCGGGTCTGCCTCGGGCACGAGCCGGATCCGCCGCGACTGCCAGGTCAGCAGATCCAGTAGCCCTTCCGGGGCGCGAGTCTCCCAGCGGGAGGTGGCGCTGCTTTCGGATCTCCATTGCGGCCGGTCCTTCTGCCGCAGACCGTGCCGCAGGACGGGGATGCTGAGCATCAGCGTATGGAAGAGCGTCTCACCCAGCGGCAGGACGATCCCGAACTGCCCGAGCGGCCCGGTCGGGTTCCCCGTCGTCTTCCCCGTCTTGACCTTCGGGTCATCCGCCGCTCCGGTCTTGATCGCGGCGGTGTCCCAGCAATGGGCTGCGAGCAACGCCCGTGCCGCCGCAGCGGGCGTCAGGCTCGGCGGGTCGTTCTCGGTCCGGGAACTGAACAGCGGAACATTGTTCCCCGAGGCCAGCCGCGGAACCAGCAGCGACACCGGCTTCGTCTCGTCCTTCGCGGTCCGCAACCCGGCGACCTGCGCAAACGGAGCCGTCGGATGAAACAGATGAAATCGTGCCGCCTGTCGGATCAGATACGACTCGATGCCCTCCTCATCCTCAGCCCGATCTTTCCTGATAATCCGGTCGAAACAGCCAGCCTCCCACCGCTGTGACCACTCCTCGTCGGTACGGGGGGCGCCGAACACGTCCAGGACGACGGGCAGCAGGACCTGACGCAGCACCGCCACGGCTTCGAGCGGATCATCAAGGGCCAGCCCGTCGATCGTGTGAGCGTCGACGAGCGCCTTCCTGATCCCCACCTCCAGGCGCCGCCCCCGCTTGATCACTGGGATCCATTGCCCATCGATCAGGTTGAAACCGTTCACTCATTCCCCCGTTCGTAGGCCCCGGCCTGCGCCGACCGTCGGTGGCTCAGCCGAGATGTACCAAGGGCCACCGACAGTTTTGGTCGACCGCGACGGCGCGGCACGTCGGCTGCTACCGATCGTGCGGCTCCTGCTAGGAGATGGACATCTGGCGTCGCCACATCAAGGATCTCCTAACCCATGGCGACCAGATAACTGGCCGAACGGTGCCCATGCTCCCGCCTCGCACCGAAAGTAGCACATACAGTGACGTATGGGGTGAACCGGTATATCTGCACGGATTCGCCTTGTCTCGGAGCATGGGAGTCAGCCGTCCCATCTTGAGCGCCGAGAAGATCAACACCTTGCCCCGGTCCGGCAGTTCACCCTTTACCAGCAGCCGGTCGAGTATCAGCAGCCGGTCGAGGCGCGAGGCTCAGCCCGAGCTTGTTGTCATAGGTCAGGTGTCGCCCCCCGAGGATCGCCGACATGCGATCGTCGAGAATCAGGGCGCGGGTGCGGCGGAGCCAGGAGTCGCCGTCCCAGCCGGCCAGGGGAGTCAGTTCGGCATGCGCCGCGGCGGTGATCTCCTTGTTCGCGGGCAGGCGGATGGTGGCTCCGACGACCTCTTCGAGGACCGCGTCGTCAGACACGGCAACTTCGCCGATGTGCCCGAGCGATCGGCCCGCGAGCGTGAGATACCCGGCCGGTCCGCGGCGGACGAGGACGACCTCCACGGACTCGTCGCTGTCACGGACGACCGCGGTGAGGCGTTCCTCGGTTTCCAGCGGCGCGGTCGCCTTGTCGTGCAGACCCTCGAGCGTGGTCAGGCCCAGACCGTCCTCGCCGGAAAGCAGAAATCCGGTGGCGTTCACCCGGCGACGACGCTCCTTGGCCTCCCATTCCTGCCTGGCCTCGGCCGCGGCATCAGCCCAGCGCGCCGGACCGAGAGGCTCATCACCGTAGCCGAGAGCGACGAGGCCGGGCACGTCGGCGGGAATCGACCATCCACCACCCGTGGCGGCTTCGGCGACGAGAGCGGCGGAGCGCAGCAGTAGATGATCCCCGTACACGGCCCGGCTACCGGCGGGCCAGAGTGGCACAGCCCCGTCGGGCAGCCGCAGACCGCTGACGATCACTTTCGGGTCGCGAAGCCGGGCCGGTCGCTGCCCGGTCGGCCGGTCATGCCGATGCAGCCGGCCGACCCGTTGCAGCAGAAGGTCGATGGGGGCGAGATCGGTGACGAGGATGTCCACATCGACGTCGAACGACTGTTCGGCCACCTGGGTGGCCACGACGACGAGCCGCGCGGGCCGGTCCTGGGCGTTCTCCCGTCCGGGGGGGCCGAGCTTGTCCACGACGTCTTCCGTACGGCTCGCGCGTTCGGCTGCGGTGAACCGGGAGTGCNGCAGCACCACGTCATCACCGAACGTCGTCCGCAGCTCGGCGTAGACGACCTGGGCCCGCTGGACGGTGTTACACACGACGAGAGCGCAGCCGCCCTCGCTCACCTCCGCCGAGACAGCGGCGGCGATGCTCACCGGGGCGAAGTCGGTGGGCTCTGCCAGGATCTCTACCGCAACGGGCACGGACTCACGCCAGGGTGACTGGGACGTCACGGAAAACCGGGGCTTCCCGTCGGCCATATACACCGCGGTGGTGCTCGGGTAGCCGGTGGGCCGCGGCAGATCGGCGAGGTCGACATCGGGGCGCTGCAGGGCGCCCTGCAGATAGGCGCCGGCGAGCTGTGCACGCAGTACCGGCGGCAGCGTCGCGGACAGAACGATGACCGGCACGCCGGTGTCGGCGAGCCAGCGCAACGCCTCGAACAGGAACTGCGCCATGTAGACGTCGTAGGCGTGTACCTCGTCAAGGATGACGACCCGGCCGGCCAGGCCGGCGTGCCGTAGCATCACATGCTTCGTCCGGGTCGCCGCCTGCAGCAGGTGATCCACCGTGCCGACCGTCACCGCAGCGAGCAACCCCCGTTTCGATCCGAAGAACCACTCCGCGGCCGCCGCGGCGCCCGCCAGCGGTGCGTCGCGACGACCCGGGCCGCTCGTACCCGTACCGAAATCGTCGGCCATCCCATACTCGTCGAGATCGTCATGCACGTCGACGAACCGGACCTGCGACCGAAGTGCCGCCCACTCCTTGTTGAAACGAGCCCGGCCGTGCAGTAGGCCGATCGGAACCTCGGGATCCACCGCGGTGAGCCAGCCGCGGACCCGGCTGAACATCGGATCGCTCGTCGCCTGCGTCGGCATTCCGACGAACACCCCATCCGCACCGACCTTGCCGGCCAGTACCTCCGCGGCGGCGAGCGCCGCCTCCGTCTTCCCCTCACCCATCGGCGCTTCCAGGATCAGTAGCCCGGGGCCGGGCATTTCCCGCACGGCCTGGACCGCGGCGCGCTGCGCCGGCCGGGCTGGCTTACCGAATCTGTGGTGCACCAGGTCAGACTGGTTGCCGGGTGCGGGCCGGTCGGAGCGCCACCCGCCACGCAGACCCAACTGTGCCCAGGCTCGCTGTGCACGCTCCCGCGAGCCCTTCATCGAGATCTCCGCCAGATCCGACAGCCCACCGAAATGCTCTTTGTCGCTCGCNACCCAGTCTGCCATGATGATCATCCCGGATAGGGCAAGCTGACCTCCGCGGGATGGTGTTCGCAGCTCCGAAAAGGAAGCCAGGTCAACGTTGAGGTCGCCGGCCACCCGGTCGACGAACGCACGTTGGACGTCGAGCCACGGTCCGGCGCCGTGGACGGCGGGCTTGTGCACAAGACGGCCACGGTCCGGTATCAGGCCGTGATGGCCCGCGACCAGCGGCCACACCCAGTCACACCCCGGCCGACTCCAACCGACCTGCGGGAGATACTTGCGGACGATGACAGCCCCCGCCCGCGCGTGATGCCACTGCCGGCCCTGCTGAGGAGTCACCCCTCGCCAGCCAAGCCCGGCAGCCCGAACGCGCTGCGCCAAACCCTCGTCCTTCATCTGAAAGGCCGGCGTGGCCTTACCGACATCATGCAGGCCGCACAACAGCGCGAACAGAGACCGCCCGCGACCATCGCTGCAATCATCCAGACGATCCCGAATGGTGGATGCGAGGAAACGATCCCAGACAAGTTCGCCCACCGCCGCCGTATCCAGAAGATGGCCGAGGAGCAGGTGCATCGATCCCCCCGCCTTCTCCGCCGACTTCCCCCATATCATACCGAAGAACTCATCATCCATGAAGACTCCCATCCCAGATATAATGGACAGCCCCATTCAAGCACCTTGCGAAATGAGCCCGTTCATGGGGGCTTGGACGTGACATCGGCCGTCGTAGAAATGCTGTTGACGGCTTGCCTGATTCGTTTTACTGATTATTGAGCTGTGCGTTCTCCCAGCCCTGAAGACAGGAAATCACTGGAAAGATCCCCGCGCCTGCGGGGACGACGGGGCCTCCAACGGGAGACGATCCGCGCGCGGCCGGCGCACGTAGCGCAGCCGGCGCAGACCGGGAAGCCTGCGCCACGCCACGTCAGGGAACTGGCCGTGCCGGTCGCACCGGGGTGGACACCGGGGCGGGGGACACCGGGGCGGGGGACACCAAGGCGGGGGACACCGAGGCGGACACCGGGGTGCGGCGGAGCTTCTCCACCAGGATGGACAGCCGGCGGCCCGGTTTCTCCAGGACGACGTAGCTGATCCATCCACCGAGGACGCCGACCGTGACCAGCATGGCGGCCACCCACGGAAACGCCGACGGCGCATGACTGACCAGCCCGTGCCGGTCCAGCACCAGCAGCAGAATCGGCTCATGCCACAGATACACGCTGTAGCTGATCATGCCGAGCCAGACGAATGCCGGGGTGGCGAAGAACCGGCGCCACAGCGTGTCGCGGGGTGCCAGCACGGATGCGGCGAACAGCACACCGAAACCGATTGAATTCAGCGTGGAGAACGCCTCGAACGATGCCGCGGTGTGCCCCCGGACCAGCGCGCCGGCGATGATGAGCCCGGCGGCGACAAACCGCAACGCACACGCGAGCAGGGCGGGCAACGGCCGCTCCCGACCCCATCGGACATAGAGAACCGCAGTGATCATTCCGAGGCCGAAGTTGCCGGCATAGTTCTGCGGCGAGAACCAGTACGCCCACTGGTCGTGCTGAGCCCGCACGATGTAGACCGCATAGACGATCCAGACGGCGGACACCACGATCAGCAGGACCGGCGGCAGGCAGAGCCGCCGCCAGCGATGCGCCTCGGGTAGTCGATGAGTCTGCCGCCGCAGCCAGCCGGCGACCAGGGCGAGGTATAGATAGAAGTAGACCTCGACGGCCAGCGACCAGGCCGGGCCGATCGTGTAGAACACCCGCTTGCTGTCGAAGACCTGGGTGAAGGTCAGGTGTTCGACCAGGTCGATCCAGTCGCCGGGCAGAGTGGGATTACGCGCCGCCCACACGACGATGAGCGCCGTGTAGTACAGCGGAAGAATCCGCAGTCCACGACGTATGAGCGTGTTCTTGGGTGACCGTTGGGTCCGGCCGGCCCTGACCCGGTTCGCCATCGGCATATACAGCAGGAACCCGGAGACCAGGAAGAACCAACTGATCATCCCGTCGAAGGCGCCGAGGACCTGGCCGAGGAACGTACCCGCGTACGGCGTGTTGCCATCCCCGCGGCAGAACTGATAGGCGTGAAAAATGATCACTGAGATCGCCGCCACGCCGCGGAACCCGCCCAGGTCGACCAGCTCGAGCCTGGGATCGCCCACCGTCGTCCGTCGGCGACCGCGGCGGTTCCCTCCGCTCTCTCCGGTGATACCCACCCCCCCGGCCCGCGGCCGGGCCGAGGTCCGGACCGGCACGGTCGGCCGCTCTCTCGGCGGCGGCACTGGCGGCGGCGGCACTGGCGGCGGCGGCACCGGCGGCGGCGGCACCGGCGGCGGCGGCACCGGCGGCGGCGGCACCGGCGGCGGCGGCGGCGGGGGCTGCGCCCACCAGGACGGGAGAGCCGGCGCGGGCAGAACCCGGGACCTCGGCACGATGTTTCGAGGTCCGCCTGGTGTGGTCATGACCTGGCTTCGGGGTAAGGGACCACACCGCCCGCCGCGGAGCCAGCTGGAGGTGCGGAGCCAGCTGGAGGTGCGGAGCCAGCTGGAGGTGCGGAGCCAGCTGGAGGTGCGGTCGCGCCGTCCGGCGTGACCGGGTCGGGCTGCGGCACGGCGCGTGGGGTCACGTGCCACTCGCGTTCCCGCAGCAGCTCCTTCACCGGTGCCAGCCGGGCGATGACGTTCTTGAACTCGCTGTAGACGATGTTCATCAGGCAGAACTGGACGAACCAACTCCGATGGCGGCGGATCGTGGGGTCGGCGAGGGCGTACGCGAACAACGCCTGGATCGGGCCCGCCATCGCCGAGAAGAGTGTGGCGACCACGTACAGGGAGACGTTCAACCGGAAACCGTGCCCGGACTGCGGGTGCAGCAGACCGAAGACGATCAGCGGATACATCTGCAGCGAAAGCCACGGATATATCTCGCGCCAGCCCAGCAGCCAGAGCAGGCCGAGTTTCTGGCGGGCGGTGAGGTCGGGTGAGCCGACGGCTTTCCACAGATGCCGCTGGGAGACCTGGTACCAACCCTGCGCCCAGCGCAACCGCTGCCGCCACAACGCCGACATCGTCGTCGGCGCCAGCTCGTAGGAGACCAGTTCCGGGTCTGCGACGATCCGCTCACCGCTCATGATGGTGCGCAGACTCGCGTCGATGTCCTCGGTCAGCATCGACCCGCGCATACGGGTCTGGTGCAGCAGGTCGGTCCGCCAGTAGCCGTTCGACCCGCCGAAGATCCCGAAACCATGCATCCTCGCCCGGCCGGGATGACTCACCGCATAGATCGACTCGAATTCCACGGCGACGGTGCGGCTGATCCGCGATGCCTCTCCGTTCCGGATCACGCAGTGCCCCTGGACGACCGCGGCCCCGTGCGACAGCCACCGCCAGGCCCGCCGGAAGGCGTCCGGTGCCGGATGATGATCCGCGTCGAAGACACCGACGAACTCACCGGTGATCATTGGCATCGCCGCGTTCACGTTCTGCGCCTTGGAGGTGCTGGTCGGCACGTGCATCGGGATGAAACGGGGATCGGAATCGGCGATCCGCGCGAGCGTCTCCTCCACGGGCAGGTATCGGGGAGTGTTATAGGCGAGGATGATCTGTAGTGGACCCGGGTAGTCCAGCCGGAGGAACGCCTTGACCGTGTCGACGATCGTGGCCGACTCGTTCGGCAGATACGCGGCGATGATGGCGCTCGCCGCCGGGAACGGCGCGGCGGGCGCGTCCGGGCACTTCTCCGGTTCGAGCGCCGACAACTGCTCCAGGNAGGNGGTGAGGGTAGTGCCGGCCAGCGCGATGGCCAGGAGTGCGAAGACGACGTGGGTCGGGTCGAGGCCCAGTGTGAACAGTGTGCTGTAGATCCCGAACGGGAGTCCGAGGCAGATCGCGGTCGAGACGACGATCTGGACGGCGTCGGACGGCCGCAACCGTGTGTGCAACGGGCGCCCGGAACGTCGCGGCTGGTTCTCCGCTGGTTCCATCTTCGGGTCGTAACAGACGGGGACCATGTCGAGCTGCCCTGCGGCGAGCCCCATGGCCAGCCGGGCCCGCCGCAGGGCGGTGGCATCATCGATGGTGTCGTCCACCTGGACGAACCCCGGAACGGGGGTGACCCGCAGACGCTCGCCGTTGACGGCGAAGTCACAGCTTGCGACCGTACGCACGATCTCGCCGAACGCCGCTTCGGCGGAGCGGCCCGGCCGCGTCGGCAGGACGACGACCACCTCGCCGGGGCGGCCCTGGCCGATGGCGGAGCCACGCCACCGATGCAGATCACCTGCCAGGGCGGCGACCTGATCGAGTAGAGACAGGCAGGCGCCCGGAGCGAGGCGCTCGCGCAGCCGGCCGAACTCGGCGATGTACAGAAGGCCGACGACGCAACTCCGGCCCGTCGATCGAGTACGGCTCCGGGCCTGCTGGACGGTCGCGATGGCGCGATCGTGGTGCTCGTGATGGTAATGCCGTCGTCCTGGCACCCGCATGACCCGCCGCCATCCGGATCCATCCGGGACGGCGAGGTCACTCGTTCCCGGATCCAGATCCACCACCACGTACTCCGGCGGCGGAACTGCCATGTTCGGTGTGTTGATCCCCCCCGGCGTCGGCCTTTCAGCGACCGTTTCAGCGAAATTCGCAGCCATGAACTGAACTCTCGCTAGATTCGCCGGATAATTCTAAGTCTTTTTGGTGTAGGGAGTCGTGGGAGTCGGGGCAGCACTCCTCTCTCCTGGCCGGAAGGTAAATACCTGGGAGCGTGATTCTCTACTGGTTCAGCTTTATCGTGGCCGACACCATACCAGTCGGGGTTCGGGTGTCTGTTGGTGGGCCGTGCGCCAGGGGGAGACGATACGTTGCGTTAGCGGCATGCGAGTTAGATTTAACGTTCTGTTCATCCTTTGCGGTAATCATTCTTACCCACGCGGATCGCGGACGATTCAGCGTCCGCGATCTCTGCGGGAACGGCGATAGGACGCGGCTGGACACGGCTGGACACGGTCGGGCATGACCGCGTGCGACCGGGCACGGAAAAGGCTCCCCGTTTCCGGGGAGCCTTATGTGCGTATGGTGTTGGTGAAGTTGCGCCATGCAATGAACAGTCTGAGGTCCGCGCTCTTCCCGCAGGTAGCGGCCATGATGGCGCCGCACCTGGTGACACTGTTGATCACGGGAGTGACCAGTCCGCCGAGCGGACAGGGGGTGCGATCTGTCAAGCTCGTAGCGAACGAAGCACGTCGAGGATCGGCGGTGGCGCGGGGCCGATCCTGCCGATCGGCAGGATCGGCCCCGCGCCGACTCACGCGCAGGCGCGCCCCGGTCGGATGGAAGGAGATGCTCGCCATGGCCTCGCGCTTGACGCGATCTGACGAGAAGGACGAGAAGATCGATCGGCGGGTCCGGGGGCTGGGGGGGNCGGNGGNCTCCTACCCCCNNCTGCCGCCGGNGGTCGGCCGCGGTTCCATCCGCAGGATCACCGTTGTCGGCGAGCCTGTTCTGCACCGGCCCTGTAAGAAAATCACCGAGTTCGGGACCGCGGAGCTCGCTGCGCTGATCGATGACATGTTCACCACCATGTACGGCGCCGAAGGTGTCGGACTCGCCGCGAACCAGATCGACGTCGACGCCGCGGTCTTCGTCTATGACTGCACCGACGAGGACGGTGTGCGGCACGTGGGCCATCTGGTCAACCCCGTCCTGGAGGAGGCGCCGCCGGCGGAGCGCCGGCTCGTCAAGGGGGATGAGGGGTGCCTGTCTGTTCCGGGGGCCTACATGGAGGTCGCCCGGCTGGAGCATGCTGCTGTCCGCGGTCAGGACCAGCACGGTGCCCCGCTCCGCCTGGAGGGAACCGGCTATTTCGCCCGTTGCCTGCAGCATGAGACCGATCACCTGTACGGCAGCCTCTACCTGGACCGGCTGTCGAGCCGCGGACGCAAGAAGGCCCTCCGCGAGATGGAGGAGCGGACCGAGGAGATCTTCGCCCGCCGGGTCGAGGTGGCCGCGCGGCTCGGCAGGTAGCGAGCCACCGGCGCGCGCTACCTGTCCTGCGAGGAAGGCTACCTGTCCTGCAAGAAAGGCTATCCGTCCTGCGAGAAAGAGAGAGTCGGCGGTGGATGTGGTGTTGCGGCGGGCGGCCGAGGCGGCGACGGGCTTCATGCCCACGGAGGAGGGCCTGGCGCTCTACGCGGCGGCAACACGGGTATCGGCCGGCGGCCTGATCTGCGAGGTCGGCACCTACTGCGGTAAGTCGACCCTGTACCTGGCCGCGGCCGCCCGGACGGTGGGAGCGACGGTGATCACCGTGGATCATCATCGCGGGTCGGAGGAGAACCAACCCGGGTGGGAGTACCACGACGCCGATCTCGTCGACCCGCGTAGCGGCCGGCTGGACACGCTGCCCTTCCTGCGGCGGACGCTGGAGGACGCGGGCGTCGAGGACGTCGTGACGGCGGTCGTCGGCCGCTCCGAACGGGTGGGGCGATGGTGGTCGACCCCGGCCGACCTGCTCTTCCTCGACGGCGGGCACACCGAGGAGCAGGCCCAGGCGGACTACGAGGCCTGGGCCTGCCACGTGCGGCCCGGCGGTCTCCTGGCCATCCACGACGTCTTTCCGGACCCGGCGGACGGGGGCCAGGCGCCCTACCACGTCCTGGTGCGGGCGCTGACGGAGGGCTTCCGCGAGCTGTCGTGCGCGGGTTCGCTGCGCGTCCTACGCCGCGTCGACTGAGCGGCATCCGCATGCCGGCCGCTGCCGAGGAAGCCGGCGTTCGGCGGGCGTCACCACCTCCGTCCCCGTCCGCGGCTCCGTCCGCGACTCCGGAAGCCGCCTGCCGCCCTGCCGAGGCTCGTCGGACTCCTTGTCGAGGACACAGATCCCCTCGGGGAGGCCGTCGCCGCGGAAGAGGGTCTCGGTGACCCCGCCGGCCAACGTGTCGACCGCGAGGATCACCGCCGCCGCGGTCCAGGTCGACTGTTCGGCCGGCCAGAACGTCGCGGTCTCGAACTGCCAGCCCGTCCAGTAGCTCCCGTCGGCGTGCCGCAGGTGCTGCATGTCCGTAACCAGCTTGGTCGCCGCGGCGGTCTCGCCCACGAGATGCAGGGCGATGGCTAGTTCGCAGGTCTCGGCCCCCGTGACCCAGGGCTCGTCGGCCACGCAGCGGATGCCCAGACCGTCGACGACGAAGTCGTTCCACCGGCTGGTGAGCCGGGACCGACCCGCGGACCGGCGCAGCGCTCCGCCGATCACCGGGTAGTACCAGTCCATCGACCACCGGTCGCGGGGGGCGAAGTACTCTGGGTGAGCGACGAGGGTGTGCCGCAGCGCGCCGGTCGCCCGTTCCCAGGCCGGTGGCACCTCCCCGACCAGGGCTGCGAGCGCCATCCCGCAGCGCAGGCTGTGCAACGTGCTGGAGCATCCCGTCAGCAGGGCCTCGGGGTAGTCGACACCGTCCGACGACCGGGCCCACCAGATCTGTCCGGTCGGGCTCTGCATGTCGACGACGAAGCCCAGGGCTGCCTCGACGACCGGCCAGATCCTCGTGAGGAAGGCGCGGTCACCGGTGGCCAACCAGCGGTGCCAGGCTGCGGTGGCGACATAGGCGCACTGGTTGCTGTCGGCGAAGTCCTCCTTGACCGCGCCGCCGACGTAGCTCGTCGCCCAGGATCCATCCGGCCGCTGGTTGCGACACAGCCAGGCCCACGCGGCGTCGGCGGCGTCGACCAGGCCGCCGAGGTCGAGGGCCATGGCGCATTCGAGGTGATCCCACGGGTCGGTGTGGCCACCGGGATACCAGGGGATGGCGCCGTCCGGCTCCTGGACGACGGCGATCGCGGTCGCGGTCGCGGTGAGCGCCTCGGGGGTCAGGACCGGAGCAGACTCAACCGGCCGCACGCGTTACCTCCGGTTTCCTCAAATACAGCACGATGCTCTTGCCGATGATCGGATTGAGGGCCCGCTCGGCGAGCCGGGTGATGCGGGGACGGCGCATCATGTNCCACACCAGCAGCCGGTGGTAAAGCCGCGTCGCCGGATGGTCGTCGTCGTGGACACCGACGAGACACCGCAGCCACCAGTACGGGGCGTGCAGGGCGTGTGCGAAATGGGTGCCGGCCGGTTCCAGTCCCACCGCGATCAACCGGTCACGAAGCTCGTCCCGGCGGTAGATGCGGACATGGCCCCCCTCGACGCTGTGATAAGCCGTCGACAGGCTCCAGCACACCTGCTCGGGGAACCGGTTCGGGACGGTGACCGCCACCCACCCCCCGGGCCGTAGCACCCGGGCGATCTCCGTCATCGCCGCCGTGTCGGCGGGCAGGTGTTCGAGCACCTCGGCGGCGATGATCCGGTCGAAGGTGCCGTCGGCGAACGGCAGCGCCAGCGCGTCACCGCGCACTCCGGCGGCCTTCGCCTTGGGCGGAGCCTGTCCCTCCAGGGCCATCGCGGCGAGCATCGCGTTGACGCCGGCGACCTCGCCGGCGGAGTGGTCCAGCGCGATGACCTCGGCGCCCCGTCGGAACGCCTCGAACGTGTGCCGTCCGGCGCCGCAGCCCAGGTCGAGCAGCCGGCAGCCCGCGGAGACGGGAAACTGGTCGAAGTCGACGGTCAGCATGCGTCGGCCGTCAGCCGGTCAGCGTCGACGACGCCGGTGCGGACGCCGCGGCGCCGGGTGTGACGGCGCCGGGTGTGGACAGCGGTGCCGGCGTCCACTGGGCCGCCGGTCCCGGTCCCGGTCCCGGGGCCGGGACCGGGGAGGTGGGCGTCCCGCCGACCGCCGCGATCCGCTCGGCGTACCAGTCCGCGGTGGCCGCGGCGGCCGCCCGCCAGGAGAACCGCGCCTCCACCCGGCGGCGCCCGGCGGCACCCATTCGGGCCCGTCGTTCGGGATCATCGAGCAGGGAACCGATGGCGTCCGCCAGGGCTCCCGCATCCCCCGGTGGGACCAGCAACGCGGCCTCCCCGTCCGGACCGGCGACCTCGGGCAACGCCCCGGCGGTGGTGGCGACCAGCGGGATCCCGCAGGCCATCTCCTCGACGGCGGGCAGGCTGAACCCCTCGTAAAGCGAGGGAACGACCGCGACCTCGGCGGAGCGCAACAGGTCCACCAGCTCCGGTTCCGGCATGTTGGAACGGAACGTCACGGCGTCGGCCAGGCCCAGCTCGGCAACCTGGCGCTGGGCCGTTCCCCCTTCGCGGACCTTGCCGACGCAGACCAGGTGCGCCGAGCGATCCACCCGCAGCTTCGCGAGCGCCTCGAGCAGGACAAGCAGGCCCTTAAGCGGAACATCGGCGCTGGTCACGACGACGACACGGCCCGGAACCGCCGGATTGCCCGCGGGCGCCGGCGTGAAGACGTCGGCGTCGACTCCCAAGGGAACCGTGCGCATGACCGTCGGGGGGAGGTTCATGTCCGCGATGATCTCTCGCCGGGAGCTCTCCGACGGGATGACGATGCCATCCAGCCCCCGCGCGACCCGGGCCTGCATCGGGAGGAACGAGTNCCACCGGCGCAGGCCCAGCCGGGAGGTGAAGGTGGTCGCCGCGGCGAGGTGCAGGCGGCGATCGACCGTGATCGGATGATGCACGGTGCCCACGACCGGGATCCGGTACGGGCGCAGGGCTGCCCGCAGCGCCAGCAGGCCGTATCCCAGCCCCTGGTTGTCATGGACGATGTCGAACGGCGGCCGACCCCCGGATGCCCTGGGGCGCAGGGCTTGGCAGGCACGCAGGCTGAAGGCGAGCGGCTCGGAGAACTGGCCGGTCCGCATCATGGCGAACTCGACGACGTCCGGCAGGCCGTGGAACTCGGCCAGTCCGGGCCACCGGAACGGGTCGGAGTCCCGGTAGAGATCAAGGCTGGGCAGTTCGGTGAGGCCGACACCCTCCTCAAGCACCGGGTACGGCGGCCCGCTCACCACCTGGACGCGGTGCCCCAGGGCGACCAGTTCGCGGGACAGATGTCGGACGTACACACCCTGGCCACCGCAGGTGGGCAGACTCCGGTACGACAACAACGCAATCCGCAACTGTGCGCCCTCCGTCCGTCTCGGGCCATGTCCTGGTTCCTCGACGTCGAGGGTGGCGCCGCTTCCTGGCACATTAGGATATTGAGTGCCGATCTTCACTGAAATGGGCCGACACTGTGTCCTGGCCGTGTGCCCTGCGTCACATTAGGACTCTTCGTCGTGAGTCCAAGATCTGCGGCAACGAGGGAGACTTGCCCATCCAGAGGGTTTTGTGTCCGCTTTATCCCGCAGGCGCGGGGATCTTCCCGGATCACCGGTGGACGGTTTATGCAGCCGGGAGTCGTCCCTGTGGCGTTGCCCGCGACCTCGCGCAGCACGTCGGCCCGGGCCCGCTCTCAGACCTCGCCGCCACCGACGGCCCGACCATCCCACCGGGCACGGCGAGCGCCGAAGGCGCAACACGGGGGGTCAGGGGGCTTGGCCCCTCGGCCAGCATAACGGGCACGGCGAAGCCGCCCAGAGGGCGGCGATCATGATTGGCTAGCGCGTGGACCTAGGTGGACTTGAACCACCGACCTCTTCCTTATCAGGGAAGCGCTCTAACCGNCTGAGCTATAGGTCCGTGCTGCGAGTCCAAGAATACAGGACGGCGGCGCAGGAGCGGGACCGCCGCCGTCCCTCCAAGCTACTGATCACTCAGAGTCAGCTCGACGCCGCCGATCATCTCGGCGCAGAGGTTGTAGAGCAGGGCACCGAGCGTGGACAGCGCGGTCATGAGGATGACGTTGATCGCCCCGATGAGCAAGCTGATCTGCATTGCCCGGCCGAACGACAGCCATCCTCGGATGTCGGTGCTGCTGCTGTCGGTCAGGGTATCGGCCGCGTCGGAGACGCTGTCGAACACGCCGATCGAGTTCAGGACGAACCACAGCACGGCGATCGCGACGAGCAGAACCACAAAGACGCAGAGGGAGAACGCGAAGCTGACCCGGGTCACCGTGAGGGGATTGACCTTGGACAGCTTGAGCTTGGCCCGCCGGCCCTGACCGGGCGGGCGGGCGGAACCGGACGAGCCGGGACCGGACCGGCCAGGGGAGTGACCGGCACCCGCCCGCTCAGCGGAGACCGGCTCGAACTGGTCGTCGAGCGCACCGGGGGAGGTCGTGGTCACGCTGTTCAGAGCACCCGTCGTCGTGGTGGTACCCGCGGACTCCGGCGCCGCGAGCGGCCGGTCGTAGGCCGCCGTGGGGCCGGCACCGCCGGACCTCCCCCCCGCCGGACCCGGCGGGGCGGGGCGTACCGGATCGGGGGCGGGCATGCGCTCGGGCGCGGCACGGTTCCTGTCGGGCTTCGTGGTACGGCTCCTCGTCATGCTGGGCGGGCGGACCAGGGAGATCGTGTCGGTCTCCCGTGGCCGCTCGGCCGGGGGCTCCACGCGAACTGCCGGCCCCCCTGGCGTGGCTCGACCGGGTCCGGGTGGCGCCAGGCCGAGGGACTTCGCCGGCGACGATACGGCGGCCGGGCCGAGTTTCCGGGTAGCCGAGCCCGCCTCGTCGGAGTGGGTTCCAGCGGCCCCGGTACGAGCCGACCCGGATGGGGACACCGACGACGTTCCGCTGGCACGTCCCGTGGAGGTGCCAGCCGAGGACCCTGCGCCCGACACACCCGACGCGCCCGCGGAAGAGGTGGACAAGGACCGCGAGGACAAGGGGGACTTCGCCCCGTCGGGGACCGATCCGGAGCGGGACGCCGCCGAACCCGCCGCACCCGAACCCGAACCCGCCGAACCCGACGCCGACGAGCCGGGTTCAGCCGAATGGGCTTTTGACGACCCGGCCTTCGACGACCCAGTCGAACCCGTCGGCCCCCCGGCGGAGGACTGCGGCGGGTCCGCCGCGCCTCCGGCCGGGCCGCGGCCGCCCTCCCGCTCATCCACGGGCCGACCGGACCGCCCGGGCCGCTGGAAGAACGGATTACCGGACTCGGGCCCATCGCCGGCCGCGGGCACCTTCACCGTCTCGCTGCCGGCGTCCTCCCCACGGCCGTCCCGCAGCGACAACGAGCGGCCCGCGGCGTCCGCCGCGCGTCCCGACGCCGGGCCGGCGCCGGCCCGGCGGCCGGCTTCCGAATCACGCCCGGCGGAATCGGAAACACCAGCGGAACCCGCGGAATCCGGGCCCGCGGAATCCGGGCCGGAGGAGCTCGCGCCTCTGGCCGCGCCGCCAGCACCGGAGGAACCAACGGAAGCGGGTCTCACCGTGGACCGTGGGCCGGCCCCGTCCCCCCCGCTCGGCCGGCGGGACTGCTCGGTGGCACGCGATCCCTCCGCCCCGGCGGCCGAGGAGGGGCCGCGGTAGACCGCCGACCGGGCTGGCCGGTCTTCCTGACTGTCACTCACGGACTCTCCCGGTTCAGTCCTGACGGTGTGCACGGGTCCCGCGCACACCCGTCCCCTCGGGCGGCGTCGTTCTCGGCGTGGGTGGCCACGACCACGAGATCGTCAACCTCTCGGGGGCTCGCTCTCAGCTTTCCTGGGGCCCGGCGTCGATACGAGCGTCGGTGTCCTCCGCATCAGCATTACGTGCGACTCCGACAACCTGCNCCCCGGACTCCAGATCGATGAGCCGGACTCCCATGGTCTGCCGCTGCGCCCGCCGTACATCCTTGGCAACGGTCCGCAATACGCCCCCGTTGGAGGCGATGGCGTAGAGCTGGTCGTCGGGATCGACGACGAGTGCCCCCACCAGACCACCGCGAGTCGAGACGATCTTAGCGGTCAGCACGCCCTTGCCACCACGGCCCTGCACCGGGTACTCGGCCAGCGGCGTCCGCTTCGCGTATCCACCGGAGGTGGCGACGAGCAGATCCGCCGTCGTACCCGGCACGACGACGTCCATGGACAGCAGTTCGTCCTCGGCATCGAACCGCATACCGATCACACCCGAGGTCGCCCGGCCCATCGGCCGCAGCTGCTCGTCGTCGGCGTGGAACCGGATCGACTGGGCGTTACGGCTGACCAGGAGCAGATCGTCGCCGGGCGCCACGAGCCGGGCGGCGATCAGCTCGTCGTCGTCGCGCAGATTGATCGCCACCAGGCCACCGGCCCGGTTCGAGTCGAAGTCATGCAGCGCGGTCTTCTTGCACAGCCCGCGCTTGGTCGCCAGGACCAGGTAGGGGGCGGCCTCGTAGTCCTTGACCGCGATGACCTCGGCGATCCGCTCGTCCTGCCCGAAGGCCAGGATGTTCGCGACGNGCTGACCCTTGGCCGACCTGGCCTGCTCGGGCAGCTCGTGCGCCTTCGCCCGGTACACCCGGCCCTTGTTCGTGAAAAACAGCAGCCAGTGGTGGGTGGTCGTGACGAAGAAGTGCTCGACGATGTCGTCCTCGCGCAGCGCCGCGCCCTGCACGCCCTTGCCGCCGCGGCGCTGCGAGCGGTAGAGGTCGGTCTTGGTGCGCTTGGCGTAGCCACCGCGGGTGACGGTGACGACCACATCCTCCTGGGCGATCAGGTCCTCGATGGACATGTCGCCCTCGAACGGGACGAGACGGGTCCGCCGCTCGTCGCCGAACTTCTCGACGACCTCGGCGAGCTCCTCGCCGATGATCTGCCGCTGCCGGGTCGGCGAGGCCAGGATCGCCTCCAGATCGGAGATCTTCGCGCGAAGTTCGGCCGCCTCGTCGATGATCCGCTGACGTTCCAGGGCGGCGAGCCGGCGCAGCTGCATGTCGAGGATGGCGGTGGCCTGGATCTCCGACAGCGAGAAGCGTTCCATCAGCTGGCCGCGGGCCACGTCCGCCGACTCGGCGTTGCGGATGAGGTTGATGACCTCGTCGAGGTGATCCAGCGCGATCAGCAGACCGTCCAAGACGTGCAGCCGCTCGCGGGCCTTGCGCAGCTGATAGCGGGTCCGGCGGACGATGACGTCGATCTGGTGCTCGACGTAGTAGCGGACCATCTGGTCCAGGCGCAGGGTACGCGGCACGCCGTCGACGATCGCCAGCATGTTGACGCCGAAGGTGTCCTGGAGCTGGGTGTGCTTGTAGAGGTTGTTGAGCACGACCTTGGCGACGGCGTCGCGCTTGAGGTCGATGACCAGCCGCTGGCCGATGCGCGCCGAGGTCTCGTCCCGGACGTCGGCGATACCGGTGACCCTGTTGTCCCGGACCAGTTCGGCGATCTTCTCGGCGAGGTTGTCCGGGTTCACCTGGTAGGGCAGCTCGGTGACGACGAGCTGGGTGCGGCCCTTGTTCTCCTCGACGTTCACCACCGCCCGCATCCGGATGCTGCCGCGGCCGGTACGGTAGGCCTCCTCGATGCCGTTACGGCCGACGATGAGCCCCGAGGTCGGGAAGTCCGGACCCTTGATCAGGCCGATCAGCGCCTCAAGCAGCTCGGAGTCGCTCGCGTCCGGGTGGTCGAGCGCCCACCGCACGCCCTTCGCGACCTCGCGCAGGTTGTGCGGCGGGATGTTCGTCGCCATGCCAACCGCGATGCCGCCGGCGCCGTTGACGAGCAGGTTCGGGAACCGGCTGGGCAGAACAAGCGGCTCCTGCGAACGCCCGTCGTAGTTCGGGGCGAAGTCGACCGTCTCCTGGTCGATGTCACGCAACATCTCCATCGCCAAGGGCGCCATCCGCGCCTCGGTGTACCGCATGGCGGCGGGCGGATCGTTGCCGGGCGAGCCGAAGTTGCCGTTCCCGTCGACCAGCGGGTAGCGCAACGACCAGCCCTGCGCGAGCCGGACGAGGGTGTCGTAGATCGCCGTGTCGCCATGGGGGTGGTAGTTACCCATGACGTCCCCGACCACGCGGGAGCACTTGAAGTATCCGCGGTCGGGGCGGTAGCCGCCGTCGTACATGGCGTAGAGGACCCGGCGGTGGACGGGCTTGAGCCCGTCGCGTACCTCCGGCAGCGCACGGCCGACGATGACCGACATGGCGTAGTCGAGATACGACCGCTGCATCTCGACTTCGATGCCGATGGGCTCGATGCGGTCGCCGGGGGGAGGAGGTAGGACGTCGACCACGGGGTCCTTCCAGGGCAGTGGGAGCAGTCGTCAGGGCGTCAGGGCGGGACGGGCGCCCCGGGCAACGGGGCCGGGTGGACCCGACGGCGGGCGGGATCCGGAGCCCTCCGTTCGCCGGGCCGGACCGTCGGGATCGCCGCGCCCGGACCGACCTGAGGGGTCACCCGACGACCGGTCCGAGGCACGCGACACGGCCGGGTCAGATGTCCAGGAAACGCACGTCCTTGGCATTACGTTGGATGAAGCTGCGACGCGCGTCGACATCCTCACCCATGAGCACGGAGAACAACTCGTCGGCGACCGCCGCGTCGTCGAGCGTGACCTGCAGCAGGATGCGCCGGTCCGGATCCATGGTGGTGTCCCACAGCTCGGTGGCGTTCATCTCGCCGAGACCCTTGAAGCGCTGGATGGCATCCTTGGGCAGCTTGCGCCCGGACTCCACCCCGCGGGCGACCAGCCCGTCGCGCTCCCGATCGGAGTAGGCGTACTCCCAGTCCTCCCTACCCCATTTGATCTTGTAGAGCGGCGGCTGCGCCAGAAACACGTGACCGGCCTCAACCAGCGGGCGCATGAACCGGAACAGCAGCGTCAGCAGCAGGGTCCGGATGTGCTGGCCGTCGACGTCGGCGTCCGCCATCAGAACGATCTTGTGATAGCGCAGTTTCGCGATGTCGAAATCGTCGTGGATGCCGGTACCCAGCGCCTGGATGAGGGCCTGGACCTCGGTGTTCTTCAGGACGCGGTCGATGCGGGCCTTCTCGACGTTGAGGATCTTTCCTCGCAGCGGGAGGATCGCCTGGAACTTCGAGTCTCGACCACCCTTGGCCGACCCACCCGCCGAGTCACCCTCGACGATGTACAGCTCGCACCGCTCGGGATCGGTGTACTGGCAGTCGGCGAGCTTGCCCGGCAGGCCGGTGCCGCCGAGCAGACCCTTGCGCCNGGTCAGATCGCGGGCCTGACGGGCGGCAATGCGGGCCCGCTGGGCGTCGAGCGCCTTGCTGACGATGGCCCGAGCCTCGGTGCGGTTGACCTCGAACCAGTCCTTGAGCGCTGAGTAGCACATCTCCTGGACGAACTTCTTGGCCTCGGTGTTGCCGAGCTTGGTCTTGGTCTGGCCCTCGAACTGCGGCTGCGCGAGCTTCACCGAGATGATCGCGGTAAGGCCCTCCCGGATGTCGTCGCCGGAGAGCCGCTCGTCGCTGTTCTTGGCCCCCGCCTTCACCGGCTTGAGCAGGTTCTGGTCCTTGGCGTAGGCGTTGACGGCGCTGGTCAGCGCGGCCCGGAAGCCCTCCTCGTGGGTGCCGCCCTCGTGGGTGTTGATGGTGTTCGCGAAGGTGTAGACCGACTCGGTGTAGCCGCCGTTCCACTGCATCGCGAGCTCGGCCTCGATGCCCACGCCCTTCGACTCCAGCGAGATCACGCTGCGGTGGATGGTGTCCTTCGTGGCGTTGAGGTGACCGACGAAGTCGACCAGGCCGTTGGCGTACTTGTAGGTGACCGCCACGCGTTCCTCGTCACGCTCGTCGACGAGCGTGATCGACAGCCCCTTGTTCAGGAAGGCCATCTCCTGCAGGCGGCGGGAGAGCGTCTCGTACTTGTACTCGGTGGTCTCGAAGATCGTCGGATCCGCCCAGAAGGTNACCGACGTCCCGGTCCTGCGGGTGGTACCGGTCTTGGCCAGCGGCTTGTCCGGGCGGGTCGCCACGTACGGCTGGAACCAGACGTGCCCATCCAGGTGGATCTCCACGTCGAGCCGGGTGGACAGCGCGTTGACCACGCTGACGCCGACTCCGTGCAGCCCGCCGGACACCGCGTACGATTTGCCGTCGAACTTCCCGCCGGCGTGCAGGGTGGTCAGCACGACCTCGACGGCGGGCCGCTTCTCGGTGGGATGCATGCCGACGGGAATGCCACGGCCGTTGTCGGTGACCCGCACCCCGCCGTCGGCAAGCAGCGTCACGGTGATGGTGTCGCAGTAACCGGCGAGCGCCTCGTCCACCGCGTTGTCCACGACCTCGTAGACGAGATGATGCAGTCCACGCTCTCCAGTGGAGCCGATGTACATGCCCGGACGCTTGCGGACCGCGTCAAGACCTTCGAGAACCTTGATCGAACTTGCATCGTAGGCCACGCGGCGGGTCCCCTCGTTCTGGGCGGAAGTATCCACCAGTCTNCCCGGCAACCCGCCATAGCGGACGCAGGGAGCCCCCTGGCGTCTGCGCAGCGCCACGCACATGGGGATGGCCAACCCCCCCTACCGGACCGACTCCCCCGACCGCCTTGGCGCGCCTCCACGACTGTCACCGACACCGCGATCCCGCGGAGCCATCATGATCGCCCCAGCCGCACCGACGGATACCACAGGCACAATCCAGGCGCCAAGGGGCACCGAGAGCACCGGGAGCACCGGGGTGTCAGGCGGGCAGCAGCCGAACGGCCGGCCTCAGCCATAGGTGTCGCGGGGCCCTCGACCGCCGGTTCGGATGGACCCGTGCCGCCAGGACGGCGCCGTCGGGCCACGCACGACGATCCGGCGGACCACGTGTGGACCGAGCTCCCGGTGCAGGATGCCGAGGAGCTGCCGGGACAGCATGCGCAGCTGGGTCGCCCAGGCCGTCGACTCCGCGACAAGTTCCAGGTCTCCGTCGCGCAGGGACACCGGGGTGCAGTGGTCGGCGATGTCCGGCCCGACGATGGCATCCCATCGGGCCAGGACGTTCGCGTCGCTCGCCTGAGCCTTCCAGCCACGGGCCGCCAGCAGCCGGTTGATCGCCGTCCCGAAACCGACCGGTTCGCGCCATTCCCGGCCGGGCGGGGCGATGCCCGGCATCCGCGGTCGGCGGGGCACCTGGTCGTCCGACGGGTCGGCCCGCCGGGCACCGAGGCGGGTCCGAGAGCCCGGGCCCCACGGGCCGCCCGTCCCGGTGGCGCCGGTGGAGGCGTCCTCATCGGCCCACGTGCCGCCGTCGGCACCCGGCATCCCGCCACCGCGACCAGTGCCGGGCCCGGCCGGACCGGGCCCGGTCGGGTGGCGGGCGGTGTGGCCGGCGCCCCACCGTCCCCGCCCACGCTCCCGCGCGTCCCGTTTGACCTGGGCGAGAATCTCCCGAGCCAGGTCCGCTCCGTGGGCTGCGGTGCCGTCCGGCCCCTCGGTCTTCCCGCGGCGCCCGGCCCCTCCCCGGGACCGCCCGGATGCGGTGGATCCGGGCACGGTGGATCCGGGCACGGTGGGATGGTCCCGGGGGTCCGGGCGCTCAGTGGGCATGCTGGACCTCTCCTCCGGCGACGGCGTACCGCACCCCGGTCAGCTCTGTGGGAACGTCGGTTTCGACCGCGGCTGTGACCAGCACCTGCTCCGCGGAGGCGACGAGTTCCGCGAGCCGACCGCGGCGGCGCGTGTCCAATTCGGCGAAGACGTCGTCCAGGAGCAGGACCGGCTCGCGGTCATCGGCACGCAGCAGGTCGAACGAGGCCAGCTTGAGCGCGAGGGCGAGGGACCAGGACTCGCCGTGACTCGCGTAGCCACGGGCCGGGAGCCCGTTGATCGACAAGAGCAGATCGTCGCGGTGCGGACCGACCAGCGTCATCCCCCGTTCGACCTCCCGTGGCCGGGCGGCCTCCAGATCGGCGCGGATCGCCTCCGCCAGCATGGTCCGATCCGGTGCCGCCGGATCCGGCCGACCCGCGCCCGGCTGCTCTGGCTGGCCCGGTGGACCGGGTGGACCGGACGCATGCAAGATGTCCGGGAGGGTGACGCTGGAACGGTAGTCCAGCGCGGTAGCGGACTCGGCACCGGCGACGGCCTCGTACGCCGCGGCCACGGCCGGCCGCAACGCGTCGACGAGTGCCAACCGCGCGGCCAGCACCTCGGCGCCATGCGCGGCCAGATACCCGTCCCAGACATCGAGGGTGCGCAGATCTCCCTGCCCCCCAGCTCGCCGGGCCGTCCCGGCGGTGCGTAGCAGGGTCGATCGTTGTTTGAGGACCCGGTCGTAGTCGGCGAGGACCGCGGCCATCCTTGGGGTCCGGGCGATCAGCAGCTCGTCGAGGAACTGACGACGCTGCGCCGGATCCCCCTTCACCAGGGCCAGGTCCTCCGGGGCGAACAGCACGGTGCACAGCAGACCGACGATGTCACGCGGCCGGGCGACGGGAGCCCGGTTCAACCGGGCCCGGTTCGCCTTTCCCGGAACGATCTCGATCTCCACCAGCGCGGCCCGGTCACCCCGGACGATCCTGGCGCGGATGACCGCCCGAGACGCGCCGTCACGGACCAGCGGGGCGTCCCCGGCGACCCGGTGGCTGGCCAACGTGGCGACATAGCTGATCGCCTCGATCACGTTGGTCTTCCCCTGGCCGTTACCACCCACGAAGGTGGCCACTCCCGGACCCAGAGTCAGGTCAAGGGCCGGGTAGGAACGGAAGTCGACGAGGGACAGGTGCGTGAGGTGCACGTCACCCGTGCAGGCGGATCGGCATCAGCAGGTACCGGTAGTCGGGGACCTCGCCGTCGTCGTCGGCCTTCCCGGTCAGGATCGCCGGCTTGTTCGCCGCCACCGCCGGGTCCTCCGCGCTGGCGAAACCGATCCGTACGACGTCCGACTCCAGCGCCCCGAGTGCGTCGAGCAGGTACGACGGGTTGAACGCCACGGACAGCTCCGGTCCGTCGTAGGTCACCGGGAGGGTCTCCGTCGCCTGCGCCTCACCGCCCGTCCCGGCCTCCAGCACGAGGTGGTCCGGGGAGAACGTCAGCTGCACCGGTGCGGTCTTCGCGGCGACCAGCGCCACCCGTTTGACGGCCTCCTGCAACGGGGCGATCTCCAGCTGCGCGATCAACGGCGAACTGTCAGGCAACAGCTTGCGGTAGGGCGGGAAGCTTCCGTCGAGCAACCGGGTCGTCGTCTGCCGGGTCGAGCCGGCGAAACCGGCCAGCGTCTCGCCGGAGGGGCCGGTCCCGAGCGCGATGGATACCTCCACCCCCGAACCCGACAACGACTTCGCGGTGTCGAGCAGGGTGCGGGCCGGCACGAGAGCGACAGTGACCGGTGTGGGCGGGGGGCCGTCCACACCGGTCACGCCGTCCTCATCGGGCCCGGCGGCTGTCTCCGACGGCCGCCACTTCAACGTCCGCACGGCGAGCCGGTAACGGTCGGTCGCGGCGAGGGTGAGAGTGTCCCCCTCGATCTCGATACGGACCCCGGTGNGGACCGGCAGCGTGTCGTCACGACCGGCCGCGATCGCCACCTGTGAGACCGCCGCGGCGAACGCGGATCCCTCGATGTGCCCCGTGATCGGGGGCATGGCCGGAAGGGCGGGATAGTCGTCCACCGGCAGCATCGGCAACGCGAACCGAGCATTGCCACAAGTGATCACCAGGCGGGTGCCGTCGATGCCCAGATCGACCGGTGCCGCGGGCAGCGCCCGGGTGATCTCCGCGAGCAGTTTGCCGTTGACGAGCCCGCGCCCCTCCTCCGACACGGTCGCGTGCACCGTGCACTGGGCGGCCACCTCGTAGTCGTACGCGGCGATCTTGAGTATCGGTCCGGTCGCGTCGAGGAGCAGGCCCGAGAGCACCTGCAACTGGGTGGTCGGCCGGCTCGGCAACGTGCGTGCGGTCCAGGCGACCGCTTCGGTGAATTCGTCCCGTTCCACCCGGAACTTCATGGTTAGGCCTCCTGTCGTTCCCTCCGGTTGTTCGGAGTCACCCCGCAGGGAACACCGACCAGCATCTCAGAGTGCCAGCAGGCGCCGACGAGCGGTCGGCCGTGCCCCGGGCGCTTGCCCGGGGCCGAGTCGCGGCACGTAGGGCTCTCGGAGCCGCGCTCGAGCCGTTGTCCACACCCCCTAGTACTAAGAGCTTTTGATCATTCTTAGAAAGATCTAGTTGGTCGTAGTAGTAGGGGGTGTGGATACTGGGGATAACCTCTGTTTCTGCAGGTCAGAGGGGTTGTTGGCCGGTGCAAATCTTGTGGGTGGATCTGTGCATGCGCGCAGTGGTTATCCCCAGGCCCGATCTGCGTCCACAAGGACCACGTTGTCCCTCCACAGGCCATCCCCGAGTTGTCCACAGGCTGTCCACTGCCACTCCACCGTTCCGACCGCAGGCTGTCCACAACGTTTTCCACAAGCTGTGGGCGGAACCACCCCGTGGGCTCGGTGAGGTCGTCCCCGGTTGTCCCCAGCCGTCCGTGGTTGTCCGGGGTCGTTTGGGGAAGTCCTGCCCCGCGGCGTCCGGTTCCTGCGCCACGTGTGACACCCGGCGAGGCGTCACACCCCACCTTCGGGCGGCAGCCACCGGTCCGCGGGACGTTCCGGCCGGGGGGAGGTAGGAGGAACCGTGCTGCCCGGCGGTGGTGCTGCCCGGCGGTGGTGCTGCCCGGCGGTGGTGGGCGGCGGTGGTGGGCGGCGGTGGTGGGCGGCGGTGGACAGTGGGCAGTGGCGCTAGGCCTGCCGGGCCTGCAGACGGATGCGGTTTGTCAGTTCGGTGACCTGGTTGTAGATCGCGCGCCGTTCCGCCATCAGACCGCGGATCTTGCGATCGGCATGCATGACCGTCGTATGATCCCGACCCCCGAAGTGCTGGCCGATCTTCGGTAGCGACAGGTCGGTCAGCTCCCGGCACAGGTACATCGCGATCTGACGGGCGGTGACCAGCACGCGGCTACGTGAGGTGCCGCACAGGTCCTCCATCGAGACGCCGAAGTACGCCGCCGTCGCGTTCATGATGGCGGCGGCCGTGATGTCGGGATTGCCGGCATCGGGGATGAGATCACGCAGCACGATCTCGGCGAGCGTGCGGTCGACGTGGGACTTGTTCAAGCTCGCGAAGGCCGCGACCCGGATCAGCGCCCCCTCCAGCTCACGGATGTTGCGCTCGATGTGCGTGGCGATGTACTCGAGGACATCCGGGGGTACCGGCAGGCGCTCCGTAGCCGCCTTCTTCGACAGGATGGCGATGCGCGTCTCGAGGTCGGGCGGGGTGATGTCGGTCATCAGCCCCCACTCGAAGCGGCTGCGCAGCCGGTCCTCCAGGGCCGAGAGTTGCTTGGGCGAGCGGTCGGAGCTGATCACGATCTGCTTCTCGCCGTCGTGCAGGACGTTGAAGGTGTGGAAGAACTCCTCCTGCGTCCGTTCCTTGTTCTCCAGGAACTGGATGTCGTCAACGAGCAGGACATCGATGTCACGGTAGCGCCGCTGGAACGCCTGCTGGCGGTCGTCCCGGATCGAGTTGATGAAGTCGTTGGTGAACTCCTCGGAGCTCACGTACTTCACCCGCATGTTCGGGTAGAGCTTGAGTGCGTAGTGACCGATCGCGTGCAGAAGGTGAGTCTTGCCGAGCCCGGAGTCCCCGTAGATGAAAAGCGGGTTGTAGGCCTTCGCGGGTGCCTCGGCGACGGCCACCGCTGCCGCGTGGGGGAACCGGTTGCTGTCGCCGATGACGAACGTCTCGAAAATGTAGCGGGGGTTCAGCCGGGCCTGGGCCGGTTCGGTCTCGTGCGGCGCCGCATCGCGTCCGAGACCCGCGCTGACCCGTACCGGTGGTGTTCCCTCGGTGGCGTCGGGGAAGGGCAGTTCGCCGTTCACCAGTGCCGCCGGCGCCGGCGGCACTGGTGCCGGTGCCGGGGCTGCGGCGGCGCCGGTCGATCCTGATCCGGTACCCGCGTTCAACGCCGAACCGGAGGCGGGGCCCGAGCCCTGGCCGGGTGTGGTGTCGCCCCTGGCATCCACCGGCCGTACGATCCGGATCGGTCCGCTCATTGGTTCCGGATCGGGCAGGTGTTCGACGGTGACCGCGACCCTGATCTCCCGCCCATAGGCTGTGGACAACGCTGTGGACAAGAAGGGGCGCAGGCGCGAGTCGAGGAGATCCTTGGTGAACTCGTTCGGCGCGGCCAGCAGAGCCGTGTCCTGGACGAGCCCGAGGGGGCGGGTCAGCCGCAGCCAGGCACGCTGCTGGGCGGACAGCGTGCCGTCGGCGACCCCGGCGACGGCCTGGCTCCACACCGCGGCCAGGTCCGGGTCACCCGAAGGCTCGTCCCCGAACGGCAGACCGGCGACGGAGTCGGCGCGGAGGTTGGACACGGGGGCTCCTCGGGCAGTTCGGTACGGTTTGCGGGTGGTGCTGCTCCCCGCGTGCTGGAGGTGCGCCGCGGCTGATGCGGCTGGTGATGTGGTCCCCGGCCACCGAGCGACCGAGGGGCCTCGTCGCGATGGTTCTCCACATCGTCGTCCACAACCTGTGCATGGACACGACACGGCATGCGGCGTGGCGCAACCGGCTCGTTCCCGGGGATGAACCTGTATTAGTGAGGTCATTCGAATCCGCTTCAGGTCCCCCCGTTCCGCCCTGGCCCCTCCGCCGACCGCCCTCTCCACAGGCGTTTTCCACAGGTCAGGGTGCACCGAGCCGGTCGTTCTCACCGAACGCGGGCATACCTGACGCCGTCTGGTGCCCGCCCCGAGTGAGACGTTGCCACCAGGATCGTAAGGCGCGGCCCGAGCCGCCGTGCCGGGGCCGGAACGTATCCGCGGTGGCCGCGCCGCGTCCCTGCCCCATCGTCGGCGGCACCGAGGGCCCGCCACGGCAGTGTGGCATTCCACGGCCGCCGGACGGATGCCGGCCCGCCGCGGCCGCGGTGCGCTCGCACCTTGACCTCCGGTGTGGTGCCGTCGTGTCCGGGTTGCCCTGGCGGCGACCGGGTGATGACCGAATGGTGGTGGTGCGGCCAGCGGCGGCCGGCGGGCCCGGGGCCGCCGGCCGCCGGCCGCCGGCCGCCGAAGGCCCCCTGCCCGGCAGCGATCCCTCGCCGCCGGACCGTCCGAGGCACCGCCCTGTGTAGGCTAGGCCGAACCGCGGTGTTAGACCGCTTCGTTTGTCGTGGGATCTGCTTNTCAGGACCGTGTGGTGCGGCCCACTCTCCCTCGGCGGCGAAGATCACCGCCCGCGTCCATCTTGCAGACGGAGTTCTCACGTGAGTAAGCGCACCTTCCAGCCGAACAACCGTCGGCGGGCCCGCACGCACGGGTTCCGACTGCGCATGCGGACTCGCGCGGGCCGCGCGATCCTGTCCGCCCGCCGTCGTAAGGGCCGCAGCGAGCTCTCCGCCTGACGGCGGGTTCCCGCTGGTCCTGCTGGTNCCCCCGCCGGTCATGCTTCCTGAGGGCTCTCGCGTCCGAACCCGGGACGAACATGCCCGGGTGGGGACCATGGGTCGGCGAACCCGATCCGGTCCGCTTGTTGTCCACAGCCTGTGGACAACAAGCGACGATCCGGCGCGGGCCGGCNTCGTGGTCGGCCGCCGGGTGGGGAAGGCGGTCGTGCGTAACAGGGTGCGGCGCCGGTTGCGGGAACAGGTACGGGTTCGGCTGGACACGCTCGCGCCAGGGACGATGCTGGTCGTGCGTGCGCTGCCCGATGCGGCGACGGCGAGCTCCGCGGAGCTCGGCCGTGCGCTGGACACCGCGCTCACCAGGGTGGCCCGGCCGGCGGGTGCCAGGCGCCCGGATGGGCGTGGACGATGACCGCCGGGACGGTGCTGGTCGTGCTGCTGGCCACGGCGGCCGTCGTCGACCTCCTGCTGGCCTCCCGGATGGTGTGGCGCCGCCTGCCGCGGGTCGCCCGCAACGCCGACGGCGCGGTACGCGGTCCCCTATCCTGGACCTTTGCCGGGCTCGTGCGGCTCTACCGAGCCGGCTGGTCGGCCCGCAACGCCGGCCTGTGCCGGTTCGAGCCATCCTGTAGCGCCTACGCGCTGGCCGCGGTGCGGCGCCACGGGGGTGTGCGTGGCGGTGTCCTCGCCGTCGCCCGGTTGCTGCGCTGCCAACCGCTCGCGGCAGGCGGCTACGACCCCGTGCCGGGAACGGATCCGGGTCCGGGAATCGTTCGGAGACCCAGGGGCGCGACGGCCGACCCCGGCGGGCCTCCCGACGGTCGGAGCGCGGGCGATCCGGCCGTCGCCGTACCGCCCGNCCACAGGCATGGTCCCCCGTCTCCCAGTCAGGGGATGCGGGCCGAGATCGTCGGTTCCGGTCGTGGACCGTGGGTGTGAGGAGTCAGACCGTTGTTGGATCCCCTATACCACCTCGCGGCGAACGCGATCGTCTTCTTTCACCGGGGATTTGCGCCGATCTTTGGTGCTGACAGTTTCTTCTCCTGGGCCTTTTCGGTCGTCCTGCTGGTCGTCTGCGTCCGTATTCTGATCTTCCCGCTGTTCGTCAAGCAGGTGAAGTCGCAGCGGACGATGCAGATGATGCAGCCCCGGATCAAGGAGATCCGGGAGAAGCATGGGCACGACAAACCCCGCATGCAGCAGGAGATGATGGCGCTGCAGCGGGAGCACGGAAACCCGCTCCTCGGCTGCCTCCCGATCTTCCTCCAGATCCCGCTGTTCATCTCGCTGTTCCACGTGTTCACCCACCTGGCGCCGATGAACGAGGGTCCGAACCACTCGCTGGTCTGGCGTCCCCGGGTCGGGCTCTCCGCAGACCAGGTGGAGCAGATCGCCTCGGCCAAGGTGTTCGGCATCTCGCTGGCGAGCAAGTTCACCTCCGATGGCGATTTCTCGCACTTCCTCGGCGTCGACAGCACGCACGTCAGGATTCTCGCGATCGTCCTGATCGTGCTGATGGGTCTTACGACCTTCCTCACGCAGCGCCAGATCATGGCCCGCACCGGGCCGCTCGACCCGCAGCAGGCGATGGTGCAGAAGGCGCTGCTCTATGGCTCCCCGCTGATGCTCGCCTTCTTTGGTTTCCGTTTCCCGATCGCTGTGCTGCTGTACTGGCTCACCACCAACCTGTGGAGCATGGGCCAGCAGTTCTTCATCATGAAGAAGATGCCGCCGATCAAGCCCGCGGATGCGAACGGCCGGCTGCCCGGTGCCCGTCCGGCCGCCGGCGGTGCCGTCACCCCCGCTCGGCCGGCTCCCGGTGTCCGAGCCGGGGCGAAGTCGAAGAACCGCCCCCGGTCCGCCTCGGTGACCCCGACCAAGGGCGGCGATTCCGGTGCCGCGGCGGCCGGTCGGACGTCCTCGACGGCTCCCCCCGGCACCCGGTCCCGTAACGGCACCTCGACCGCGAGCCGTACCACGACGACCCCGAAAGCGGCGACGACCCCGAAGAGCGGTAAGGCGGGGGCGCCGGGCGGTCCCGGGGCCAACGGCGTCTCGGGCGGTGGCGTCTCGGACAACGGCGTCTCGGACAACGGCGTCGCCGCTACCACGGCCGCATCCACGGGGCGCAGCGCGGAGGCGAAGACCAGCGCGGCGGGCCGCAGGAACGCCCCGGGCAAGAATGCCGGGCAGAGCGCGGCGAGCGGGCCGACGGCGCCCTCCGACGGGGAGAGCACGCCCCGGCCGGCACCCGTACCCGCCGGAGTGCGGCGCCAGGTCGGCGGCTCCCGACCNGCGAAACGGCGCGGCAAGAGCAAGCGGCCCGGTGGGCGGCGTTGATCCGGGAGACGCCGTTCCCGACCGACCGGCAGGCAGGCTGCCGACCCGATTTCGTCATCGAGTGGCGGCATCCCGTAATCTCTGCTCCGCTGTCCCCGTTCCCCTGGAGAGTCGCTGATGACCGGTTCGGCACCTGAACTGGCTGTGGATGGAGCCGGAGCCTCCGACGAGCACGCTTCCTCGGACGAGACCGCCGGCACGGAGGATCGGCGTCTGTCCGATCTCGAGTTGGAAGGCGAGATCGCCGCCGACTACATCGAGGGTCNGCTCGACATCGTCGACATGGACGGTGACCTCGACCTCGACGTCGAGAGCGGCCGCGCCGTCGTCGCCGTGGTGGGCGAGGGGCTGGACAAGCTCATCGGGGCGGGCGGCGAGACGCTGGAGGCGTTGCAGGAACTGACCAGGCTCGCGGTGCTCCAGAAGACGGGCACCCGCAGCCGTCTCATGCTCGACGTCGGCGGCCATCGCGCCCGGCGGCGGGTCGAGCTACGCAAGATCGCGATCGCCGCGGCGTCGCGTGCCATCACGCGCGGTGAGCCGGAGAAGCTGGCTCCCATGACGCCGTTCGAGCGCAAGGTGGTGCACGACACCGTCGCCGGGATCGACGGCGTGCACAGCGAGTCCGAGGGCGAGGAACCCGGCCGCCGGGTAGTCATCCTTCTCGGCTGACCGGCGCCGACCGATGGCGGGGCGGCGCCGGCCGACGCGTTCCCTCGTGCTGGCCGCCGCCGTGGGTGTCGGCTTGGCGGCCGTGCTCGGCGTTCTGCATGCCTATCTGACCAGACCCTTCTGGTACGACGAGATCTGGCGCGCCCACTTCGTCAGCGAACCGGCGTCCTCGTTCTGGCCGGAGCTGACCGTCGCCAACACCCCCTCGGCGCTGGGTTGGTTCGGCCTGACCCGGGTGGCCGGCGAGCTCCTCGGCTGGCACAGCTGGTCGCTCCGGCTTCCCGGGTATCTTGCCGTGCCCTTGCTCGGCGCCGCGATCGTCCTGCNCNCCCGCCGTTTCACCGGCCTGGTCGCGGCGGTGTTCGCCACGTGCTGGCTGTGCCTGAACGTGACCTTCTTGGATCTCGCGACCCAACTCAAGCCGTATTCCGTCGAGGCGCTGGCCGCTGTCTGCATCGTCCTCGCCTGGTCGACCGGATCATCTCCGCGGCCCTCGCTGTCCCCGTGGCCTGCACCTGTCACCGGCGGGTTCTCCCGTGCCCGGCTCCTGCGACGCACCGCGGCGGGCCTGTTGGCCCTGACCGCCGTGCCCGGGATCTTTCTGGTGCTGCCGTTGGCGACCGCGGAGGTATGGCGCGGTCCGGCGCGGCGCTGGCGACTGGTGGAATGCCTGCCCGCGGTCGCCATCAGCGTGGCACACACCGTGTTCTTCATCGGGCACCAGTCCAGTCAGCGTCGCGGCGACTACTGGGATCGCCAGTTCATTGCCGGTCGTGGGCCGGTCGAGGCCGTACGCTTCATCGTCGATCAGATGCGAGCCTTCATTACCGGTATGCCGCCCGGCATCGACCGGTTCGACCCGAGCCTCATCCATGCGACGGTGCCCGGGGGACCGGTTGTCTCGGTGCTGCTCGCCGTGGCGGTGTNGATCGCCGGCCTGACCGGCGTCCTCGTGCTGGCGCGACGACCGGACGGCAGGCTGCTCCTCACCGCGCTCGGCGGAGCCCAGGTGCTGATGCTGGGAGCGAGCGCCGCGCGGTACTGGCCGTTCGGGCCGACCCGGACCAACCTCTTCGTCGTGCCACTGATCGTCGTTGTGATCGTGGTGGGCACCCGGCGGCTGGTGGCCCTGTTCGTGGCGGCGGTGCGACCTCGTATCCCCGCCGCCGGGCCTCAGCCGGCCGTACCGGCACCGATGGCCGCGACCCCGACCCTCCCTACCGGAGGAACCGTAACCAAGCGGTCACGATTGGATGTTTCCGGTGTCTCGCCGACGTCGAGCGCCAGCGCGAACACGATTTCTCCGACCGCCGTGCTGCCGTTGGCCGGCCTCGCAATGATCATCTTGCTTGGTGTCCCGCTCCTGGGAACCTCGCTGTCGGGAAGCGGGCAGCTCTGGGATCATCGGCACCGGACTCGTGGCCTCGATCGGATGGTCGACGCGGCCATCGCGGCCCGGCAGCTGCACCGCCCGGGAGACCTGGTGGTGGTCGGGGGTCGCCTCGCCCGGCCTGGCTGGCTGTACGCGATGGAGGCGAGTGACGACCCGGCGCGTGAGCCGGCAGCTCTCCCCAGCGCCGGCGCCGGGCGGGTACCGGCCCGGGTACCACGGCAGGACACGATCTTCTTCGGCGCTGCGGGTACCTCCCTGGTCGGCGAGCTGGCGAACCGCCGGGTCCCGCCGACCCGGCTGCTCGTCTTCCTCTTCGACGCGGAGCGGCCGGCGCTCGCGCCCGACCTGGCCGCGCTGCCCCNGGCGGGGTGGTGCGCCGGCCGTGGCTGGCAGTTCCCCCTCACCGGAACGCTGACCGTCTTCGATCGCTGCGCCGGCGCCGCCCCGCGACTCGATCGGCCGCGGCGGACCGTGGTGTCCTACCGGACGACCTGACATCCGTCCCCGGGCCGGAACCGTGCCTCCCGCGGGGGGGGGGGGTGGCGGCGGGAGCATGTCGAGGCCGGCGGGGATGCTTGTCGGGTGCGCGGTCTTCTGACTTCCTCGTCCTGTCCAGCCTTCTCGTCCTGTCCAGCCTTCTGGTCCTGTCCGGCCGGGTCCACGGATCCGGTCTTCCACCTACCCGCTGCCGGCGGTCACCTGGTGATGCCCACGGTCCCAACCCGGCCCGGCTCGATGCTGTGGCCGGTCGAGGTGACGCAGGCGGCCCGGCCGGCGCGGGCTGGTCGCACGGCACGGCGGAGGATCCGGCCATGACGGGTCTCCCGGATGCCCCCGAGGTGCCCCCCGTCGCGGTGGAGATTTTCGGCACGCGGACCGGATCCGCGGCGCGCTACGTCGAGTTGCTGGCGACCGACGGGGTCGAACGCGGGCTGATCGGTCCGCGTGAGACTGACCGGCTCTGGGACCGCCACGTACTCAACTGCGCGGTCCTGGCCGACGTGGTCCCGGTGCAGGCCGATGTCGTGGACGTCGGCAGCGGCGCGGGGCTGCCGGGTATCCCGCTGGCGCNCGCCCGCCCGGATCTGCGGGTGGTGCTGCTCGAGCCGATGGAACGCCGGTGCCGATTCCTGCACGAGGTTGTGGCGACCATAGGCCTGGAGGACCAGATTTCTGTGGTACGTGGCCGCGCGCCAGATGCCGGAATCGGCCCGGACGGTCGTAGATTCGGGATAGCCGTAGCCCGCGCGGTCGCTCCCTTGGAGCGGCTGGGCGCAATCCTCTTTCCGATGCTACGACCAGGTGGTGTCATGCTGGCGATGCGCGGTTCACGGATCCTGGAGGAACTGCAGGACGCGCGCAGCGGTCTCGGAACTCAGGGTTGGCATCCCGTGGATGTCGTGAGGTGCGGGGAGGGGCGGGNGGNGGAACCCGCCCGTGTCCTCCGGGCCGTACGTTCATCCCAGCGCACCCGGGCCGAGAGCAGGGGAGGGCGCGGCGACGGTGAGCGGCACGATGGCAGACAGGTCAGACGGACGTCACGGGATTCACTCCGATCACGGGAGGTCGGTCGTGACCAGCCGACACGTGGACAGTCTCGTTCCACGTGAAACAGCGTCGGCGGGCCAGGGTGGGACCAGGGGTGGGGGCTTGCGGGGCTATGACTCCGCGCTCCCCGCACTGGACCTGCTCGATCCCTCGACCCCGATCGGAGCGGCGGCGGCAGCAGCAGTGGAAGCACTGGCGGTAGAACGACGACAACCATTCCCTCGCCCCACCCGGCGGCGCATCATCTCGGTCGCCAACCAGAAGGGCGGTGTGGGGAAGACGACGACGACGGTCAACCTGGCGGCGGCGCTGGCATCTCATGGCTCCCGGGTCCTGGTGATCGATCTTGACCCGCAGGGCAATGCCTCGACGGCGCTCGGCGTCAACCATCACTCCGGGGTCCCCTCGATCTACGAGGTTCTGGTGGGGGATCGGCCCCTCGACGAGGTCATCGTGAAGTCCGCCGAGGCGTCGGGGCTGTTCTGCGCGCCCGCAACGATCGATCTTGCCGGCGCGGAGATCGAGCTGGTGTCGCTGGTGGCGCGGGAGAATCGGCTGCGGCGGGCCATCGCGAGCATGCAACGGGACGTCGACTATGTTTTCATCGACTGCCCGCCCTCTCTTGGGCTGCTGACCGTCAACGCCCTCGTGGCCGCCCGTGAGCTGCTCATCCCGATCCAGTGCGAGTACTACGCGCTGGAGGGCCTCGGCATGTTGCTGCGCAACGTGGAACTGGTGCAGGCGCACCTGAACCAGGAGCTGCGTCTGTCGACCATCCTGCTCACGATGTACGACTCCCGGACCAGACTGGCCGACCAGGTCGTCCATGAGGTCAAGGAACACTTCGGGGACCGGGTGCTGTCCACTACCATCCCCCGGAACGTGCGTCTGGCGGAGGCGCCGAGCTATGGGCAGTCCGCGCTGACGTACGATCCGACGTCGCGCGGCTCGCTGTCCTATCTGGCCGCGGCGCGCGAACTCGCGGAACGGGGTCGGGACTCGAATGGAGCGGCGTGATGAGTGCTCGGCGCAGTGGTCTGGGGCGAGGGCTGGGGGCACTCATCCCGGTTGCTCCTCCTCCCCTCGACGGTCAGGCGGGCACCGCCTCGGCTGACTACGCTGACTACGCCGACTACGCCAGTGGCTACGGCGGCCGGGGGACGAATCGCGGCTCCGGCGACGGCACCGGGCCGCTGCCCGTACACGGGGCGACCTTCCGCGAGATCCCCGTCGAGTCGGTCAGCCCGAACCCGCGCCAGCCCAGGACTCACTTCGATGAGGACGCCCTCGAAGAGCTGGCGGCGAGCCTCCGCGAGGTCGGGCTGCTCCAGCCGATCGTGGTACGCGAGGTGGCCCCCGAGCGCTACGAGCTCGTCATGGGTGAACGCCGGTGGCGTGCATCGAAGATCGCCAAGCTTCCCCGGATTCCCGCCATCGTGCGGGAGACCGCGGACGACGCCATGCTGCGCGACGCGCTGCTGGAGAACCTCCACCGCCAGCAGCTCAACCCGCTGGAGGAGGCTGCGGCGTACGAACAGCTGCTCCGCGACTTCGGGGCGACGCACGAGGAACTGGCCAGTCGGCTCGGGCGGTCCCGGTCGCATGTCACCAACATGATCCGGCTGCTCGGGCTCTCGCCCGCGGTACAAAGGCGGGTGGCGGCCGGCGTGCTGTCGGCGGGNCATGCCCNCGCGCTGCTCTCGCTACAGGATCCGGACGCCCAGGACCGGCTCGCCACCCGCATCGTCGCGGAAGGTCTCTCGGTGCGGGCCGTCGAGGAGATCGTGGCACTGGACGACGAGGCCCCGCGTAAGCGGGCGTCGNGGGCACCAGGGGCCGCCTCACCGGCCCTGGTGAGGCTCGCCGACCGCCTCTCGGATCGCTTCGAGACCCGCGTGAAGGTGGACATGGGCCGCAGTAAGGGGAAGATCACGGTCGAGTTCGCCTCGATCGAGGATCTGGAGCGGATCGTCGCCGTGATGTCGCCGTCGGCCTCGGTCGACGGCTTGTTGGACTAGGCGTCCGGCTCGGGGTTCGCTCGGGGCTCTCTGGGCTTCTTGAGCCGGACGCGGATCGCGCGGTCCCAGGGCTGTGCCGGACTCCCCCGGGTGGCCGCGCGCATGTCTGCCGATTGCCCGCCGAGTGCCGGGCCATCGCCGTGCTCAGGCCAGATCGCCGTGCTCAGGCCAGATCGCCGTGCTCAGGCCAGATCGCCGTGCTCAGGCCAGATCGCCGTGCTCAGGCCAGATTGCCGGCCTGGCTGACCTTGCGCAGCATGCCCTCCGGCGTCATCGATCCCAGCAGACGTTCCAGGGCGACCTCGACGTCCTCTCGCCAGCTCACCGCGTTCTTCACCTCTAGCCGCAGCCGCGGCCATCGATGATGGGGCCGGACCGTCTTGAAACCGACCGCGAGGAGATAGTCGGCGGGCAGGATGCAGCGGGTACCCGAGTTCTGGAGGTCACCGAACGCTTCCACCGCCTTGAAGCCGCGGCGGATGACGTCCTTNGCGACGGACTGGACGAGGATCCGCCCCAGGCCCTGTCCGGTGAACTCATTGACGATCGACGCTGTCATGAGCAGCACCGCGTCCGGTGAGACCGGGCTGGTGGGAAAGGCCACCGATCGAGGCACGTAGGCCGGCGGAGCGAACATCACGAATCCGGCCGGGACGTTGTCGATATAGGCGATCTTTCCGCAACTTCCCCATTCCAGGAGAGCCAGGGAAACCCACGCCTCCTTCTCGAGGTCGGTGCCGCCGGCCTCCTCCGCGCGGCTCCGGGCCACCGGATCGAGCTCCCAGAAGACGCAGCGGCGGCAGGGTAGAGGGAGATCGTCGATGTTGTCCAGGGTGATGTTCGCGATGCGACGGCTCATCGAAAAGGCGCTCCATGGGTCGGCTACCGGGCCTCCGGCCGCCGAGGTCAACGTCGACGGATGCGGAGGCTGTCACGGAATCAGCCTAGGCTGCCGAGCATGAATCTTCCCCATCGACGCACCGGCCTCGTTTCACGTGAAACGTCAGCCTTGTCGATGGAACGCCTTGGTGGCCGGTCAGGTGCGGCTGGCGAGGCGGGGGNCGTGAAGCTGGCCCGTCGGCGCGTCCTGCTCGGGNGGGNGAAAGAGTCGTTGGGCTGCGGCGAGCACCGCCTCGGCGACGGTTGCCCGGAATGCGGTGGAGCCAAGGGCCTTGGCGTCATGTTCGTTTGTCAGATATCCGAGGTCGAGCCGTACGGCCGGCATCCGGGTCCGCCGAAGCAGGCTCCAGACCTTCGGATGGGTGCGGCAGTCCAGCATGTCGGTCCGGGAGACGATCTCACGGTGGACGAGCTGGGCGAAGCGCTCACCCACGGCGGACGACCCGCGCGCGTTGCCGTAGTAGTAGGCCGACACCCCCTGGGCGCGCGGGGATGGACTGCTGTCGGCGTGCAGCGAGATCAGGAGATCCGCTTCGAGTTCGTTCGCCCGCGCGGCCCGCTCCTCCTCGCTGGGGGACTCGTCCAGGCCGTGGATGAGGTGCGCCCGCAGGCCCGAGTCGAGTAGCCGCGTGGACATCCGAGCGGCGAGGTCGGCCATGAGATCCCGTTCGCACAGGTTGCCGCGGACGATGCCCGGATCGTCGCCACCGTGGCCGGGATCGATGGCGACGACGACTCCGAGCAGCGAGGAGCCGTGGGCCAACAGCCGGACGGACTCCCGCAGCATGTCGGGCCGGCCACCAGTGACCGTGCGCTGCAGGCGTTTGAGCTCGCGCAGGGTGTGTGGCCCGCATTGGCCGTCCGGATCGAGACCCCGGTTGCGCTGGAAGTCGCGGACCGCGGACTCGGTGCGTGGCCCGAAGATCCCATCCGTGCGGCCGACGTCGAAACCCATGTTGAACAGGCGTTCCTGGAGCGCCGCCACGTCATCGCCGACAAAAGGGTACGCGGGGCTGTGGTAGAGCAGACGGTCGCCGAGCTTGTGGCGTGCCTCCTCCAAGGCACGCGCCGTGTCCGGACCGAGTATCCCGTCGGCGGACAGCCCCCGGCTCTGCTGAAAGGCGCGCAGCGCGTTGTCGAGATCTCGGTCGAACCGATCGGCCGGCTCGGCCGGCTCGGCCGGAACACCGCCGAGAGTACCGTCGACAGCCGGGACCCGCGTGCCCTGGGACGGTTCCGCGGCGGAGGTAACACCTCTATCCGGGGCGCTCTTATCCGGAGCGCTCTTACCTGGGTCACCCTTACCTGGGCCGGCCGGATCCCGGCTCTGCCGGGGCGTCACGGGAAGAAAACCAAGATAGGTCAGGGCCGCCCGAACCTCGGCAACGGCGGAACCTTGGTCTCCCAGACGCAGCAGCTTCACCGATGCATACCTTTCAGCTCGCCTGCCCAACGTGCCCCTGGCGAAACCCGGTGCCCCTGGCGAAACCCGATGGTCGGGGCCACCGCGTCGACGAATGANGCGCCGACGGCCGATTGCTGAATCTCAAGCCTAGGGCATGCCCGTGCGGTCTCGACCGGCCGCGAACCGAATCCTCCAGTATTGACCGTGCGTGACCGGGCCGCCGTGATACTCCCCCGATGCTCGTGACGGCGGGAGAAAGTTCCCGGTCCGCACGTGGTATCCGGTTGTCGTGGGCGAACCGGCGCGGACCGGTCCGGGAACGACGTCGGCCCGCCGGGATCACACCCGGCGGGCCGACGGTGGAACGACCGCGNGACGAGATCAGATGTAGGCCGAGAGGTCACGCAGCAGGGCGGCCTTCGGCTTCGCGCCGACGATGCTCTTGTCGATCACGCCCTTGACGAACACAGCCATGGTCGGGATCGACATGATCTGGTAGTTCCGGGCGGTCTCCGGGTTCTCGTCGATGTTCAGCTTGACGACCCGGAGCTTCTCGCCATGCTCCTTGGCGATCTCCTCCAAGACGGGTGCGACCATCTTGCAAGGGCCGCACCACTCGGCCCAGAAGTCCACCAGGACCGGCTTGTCGCTCTCCAGCACCTCGGTCACGAAGGTGCTGTCGGTCACGGGGGTGGTGGAACCTGCCATGTTGTTCTCCCTGATGGATGATCTTTTGGTGGACGGGTAGGCGATCAACAGGCCGGTGGTGGCCCGCGGACGGCGCCCGAACGGCCTTCGGACAGCCGGGTCGGGCAGGCCTGCTCCGGCGCCGCCTGATCGGCCGCCCGGACAGATGCCCGGATCAGGCGGGTTGCGGCGTCGGGGTCACGACCCGGGGAGCCACGGTGGTCACCTCGCCCGGACCCTCCCCGGCGGCGATGAAGCGCTCCGCGTCGAGCGCGGCGGCGCAGCCNGTGCCGGCTGCGGTGATGGCCTGGCGGTAGGTGTGGTCGACCACGTCGCCACAGGCGAAGACCCCGTCCAGGTTCGTCTTCGTGGTCGGGTGCGCGACCGAGATGTAGCCGGCGTCGTCGAGGTCGAGCTGACCACGGACGAGTTCGGTACGCGGAAGGTGACCGATAGCGACGAACAGTCCGGTGACCGGAAGATCCTTCGCTTCACCGGTGACGGTGTCGCGCAGCCGGACGCCGGTGAGCTTGTCCGCGCCCAGGAGCTCGGTGACCTCGGCGTTCCACCGGAACCGGATCTTCTCGTTGGCGAAGGCCCGCTCCTGCATGATCGCGCTGGCCCGGAGTTTGTCCCGCCGGTGGATCACCGTCACCGAGCGGGCGAAGCGGGTCAGGAAGGTCGCCTCCTCCATCGCCGAGTCGCCCCCGCCAACCACCGCGATGTCCTGATCCCGGAAGAAGAAGCCGTCGCAGGTCGCACAGGCGGAGACCCCGCGGCCGAGCAACCGCTCCTCGTGCTCGACGCCGAGCATGCGGTAGGCCGAACCNGTGGCGACGATGACCGTGCGGGCGAGGTAGGTCCTGTCCTCGATCTTGACGACCTTTGGGTTCGCCGCGAGGTCGAGCTCGGTCACGTCGTCGGCCACCAGCTCGGCTCCGAACCGCTCCGCCTGCCGTCGCAGGTTCTCCATCAGCTCCGGACCCTGGATGCCGTCCGGAAACCCAGGAAAGTTCTCCACCTCGGTGGTGTTCATGAGCGCTCCGCCGGCCGATACCGCGCCCTCGAACACGAGTGGCCGTAGGTTGGCCCGGGCGGTGTAGACAGCGGCCGTGTACCCTGCCGGGCCCGAACCGACGATGACGACATCGCGTATGTCGTCATCGCCGTCGAGCTGGCTGCTGCGGCCGGTGACATCCTGGCCGTCCTCCTGGGCTGTCACACCCGCTCCTTTCACGCTACGGGATCCCTGTGAGCCGGGTGGGCCCTCGCCGGTACCTGTCGCCCCGGCTTCATCCGAGTTCCTCGTTCATCGGTCCGTCCATGGAGACGGTGTCCGACAGCGACAACCGTCTCCGCGGGCATCTGATTCCATCCGCGCCCGCCACCGGTGCGCGCCACGGCTGGGCTCCCGGCCCCGCGATGCGTCAACCACCACCTCAATGCCGCAGCGTGGACACGCTGTACCACGGCGCGGTGGAGACGGTGGTGACGCCGCAGTGGGCGTCGACGACCAGCACCCTGGCCACCGCCGGTTGCATGGGCACGGAGAGCACGATCAACAGCGCCGGCTGGTCGTTGTAGACGACGCGGTCGACAGCGAGGATTGTGCCACCCGTCTGCGCCGTCAGGCTCTGGTAGCACGGACGCAGGTCAGGGGTGTCCAGCACCGAGCGCAACCGGTCGACGTCCACCGTCGCAGGGGTCGTCGTGCGGCCGGCCGCCGCGGGCGCGGACGGCACGAGCGGCAGCGCCGCGGACCCTGGGATCCGGCCGGCCAGCAGTTCCCGGCCGTGCCGCACGACGTCCGAGGGAGCGACGCTCGTCTGCGAGAGCGCCATCACGGTAAGGGGAACGGAGCTGGCGGAGCCGTATTCGGCCACCACCGAGCCGCCGGCCGGGCCGGAGCTGTCTACGGGGTTGGACGCCGCCACCCTGTGATCGACGTTGGCGCTCCGCAGACCGTGGTACACGAAGATCGCCGCTCCGANGGTGATGAAGGCGATGCAGACCGCCACGATGGACACCCAGTCCCGTCGGGGGCGCGCACCCGGCGTACCTGGAGTACCCGGCGTACCTGGAGTACCCGGACGGCTCCGCGGATCCCGGTGCCAGGCCGGCTGGCGGTCTGTGAGCCCAGCCCCCGCCTGACCTCGGCCGGGTCGCCTTGGCCCGTTGCCACTCGCCGCCCGCCCACCGGTGCCAGCGCCTACGGCACCGGCACGCCCCGTGTCATCCCCCGTATCGGTGTGGACGGCCTCGGTATCCCCCATGAGGGGTTCCGTGCCGGTGACCCCGGCGGCTCCCGCGGTGCCGACGAAGCCGGAGCTCGCGGGCCCCGGACCGGTCGGCGCGGCCGGGTTCCGGCCCGGTCCCGGCCGAGAGGGAGCAGGTGCGTGGGCCGCCAGCGCAGCCTGGAGGCGTTCGGCCACCTCGCCGGGCATCGTCAGGGTCGCCAGGCGGGAGAGGTCCGTACGGACCCTGCGCAGGGCGACCATCGACTCCTGGCATGAGACGCAGCCCTCGATATGCTCGCGGACGGAGCGGGGGAGCGGCTCTCCGTCCGTGAAGGCGTCCAGCAGCTCGGCGTCCGGGTGATGCCCGTGCGTGCGCAAGCGGCGACCCGCCGGGAAGGGACCGGAGGGAGCCGCCGGTTGACGTCGGTCCCCCGCAGGCTCAGTCGCCATTGCTGATCNCCTCCTTCGGCAGATCCGGATGGCGTCGGCCGCGCCCGCGGGGCCGCGGCCGACGGGCCGACCTCGGGTAACGGGCTGCCGCCCCGGTGAGCCCGCCGCATCCTGGTGTCTTCCTTCTGAGACGGTGGGCGAAGCCGCCGGGTTCCCTGGCTGGGGGGGATCCAGCAGGACGGCGAGCTGCGCGCGGCCGCGCGAGCGCCGGCTTTTCACCGTCCCGACCGGAACTCCCGGCAGCCCCGCCGCCTCGGCGACGGGTCCCCTGCCACGTCCACCAGCGCCACGGCGGTCCGCAACCCGGGCGTCAGCCAGTCAAGCGCCTCCTCGACGCCCAGGGGCGGGTCATGCTCGGCGACGCACTCGCCGGGATCGGCCGGATCACGAATATGGCCTTTCGGGGTAGTCGTCATGGGCAGCGTCGGGCGGGCGGTACGGCGGCGCGGTCCAGCTCGGCGTCGGGGGCGGTCACCAGGACCTCGGCGGGNGGACCGCGACTCCTAACTGTCCTCCCGTCAGGACCGGAACGTGATCTCCGCGATCGACCCGCGGTACTGCCCGGCGTTCGACGGCAGCGAGGTCAGCCACAGCACCCAGTACTGCGAGGGGTTCACGTCCGACGACATCGGCAGGACCACCGTGCCGCTGGCGCCTGACTTCTGGGCGACCACGCGGTCGAAGCCGTCGAGCGAATCNGACAGCCTGTCGCCGCTGCGCAGCTCGAACGACACCGGACCCAGGCTGCCGACCGTCACGGTGACCGAGGTGGGCAGGATCTTCTGCGGAAACGCCATGCGCAGCCCGACACCCGACTTGAGGTTGCCGAACGTCGCGCTGGTGTAGTTGCTCGTCGTCCACTCCGTCGACGTGTTCCCGTCGAATGCCTTGCCGACATCCGCCGGTTTCTCGGTTTTGGGTTCACCCGCAGGTGCGAGCGGGTCGAAGGAGTCCGTGCTGCTCGGCTTGAGGATGGTTCCGGTGGGGGTTGCCGGCACCGTGGTCGAGGTGCCGGGTTTGGGGGTGTTGTTCTTTCCGCCGTCGTCACGCAGGGCGATCACGGCGACCACCGCGATCGCGACGACCACCACCAGAGCGATCCACGGCACGGCCCGTCCCAGCGACGGCCCGCCGCGGCGCTTCGGGCCGGAACCAGGCGGGTAGCGGTCGGATCCCGCCGGGTAACCGCCACCCCCGGCGGGATAGCCGCGGTCGTCGTATCCGCCGCGGTCGTCGTATCCGCCGCGGTCGTCGTATCCGCCGCGGCCGTAGCCGGTCCCGCCAGCGCGCGACCCGCGGGGGCCTTCCACCCGGGTGTCGTACCGGGCGTACCGGGCGTCCCGGGCCTGGGCGGGGCCGGGGTAGCCGGCCGTGTCGGCATAGCGGCCCTGCGCCGGGTAATTCCCCGGCGCGAGGTAGTCCGAGGAGGCGAAGGCGTCCACATCCATCGCCTCGGTGCTGGGCGGGGCGTCGCTTAGGCTCATCAACCCGGTGTCGAGCACGGCGTCCACCGGGTTGATCGACTCCAGCTCCTCGACCAGGTCGGCCGCCGTGGTGATGGGCGCTCCGACCCGGTCGTCGCCGAGGGTGGCCATGGTGATGGCGTCGAGATCACGCGGAACTGACGAGGCGATCTGTCGGGGAGTCCGCAGCCGGCCGCCCGAGGTGGGTGCGGTGGGCAGACCGTGGTCCCCGCCAAGGGGCCAGTAACCGGTGAGCCCGGCATACAGCAGGCCACCGAGCGCCCGGACGTCGGCCGCGGCGATCAGGTCGGGATTCACCGCCGTGGCGTCGGAGCCGCCGCCCGCGCGGTCGGCCGTGCCTGGGCCGGAACCGTCGTCCCCGCCGATCCCACTCTGGTCGGGCTGCCTGCCGTGCCCGTCGAGCTCCGTCGCGGGGAGGGAACCGTCGAGTTCCGCGAGCNCCCCGCCGATCTCCAGGTCGATGACCTTGACGGTGCCGTGGCTGGAGACGATGACGTCACCGGGGTTCAGGTCACCGTGATGGATGCCGCGCTCGTGTGCCGCGGCGATGACTCGGGCCGCTGCGAGCACCACGGCGCCGGCCTGCTCCGGGCGTAGCGGCCCGTCGGTGGAAAGCTGACGCAGCGTTTTGCCGTCCACCCATTCCGAGACGACGTAGGAGATGCGTCGGGACTCGGCCGTGGTAGTGGTGGCGTCGTAGGTCGAGGCGGCCCCGGGATGCACCAGCCGACCGGAGTTGATCGCCGCGGTGAGAAGCCGACGGGCCGCCTGCTCCTGCGCCGGATCCGTGACCGGCCCGCCGCCGCCCGCGGACGCGGGGCCGTGCTCGACGATGCGCACCGCCACCGGTCGGGCGAGCACCTTGTCGTCGCCTCGCCAGAGGGTGACGGGCCCACGGGTCGTCAATGCGGAGAGTAGACGGTAGCGGCGGTCGAGCACGGACTCGGCGAGGATGGCGGNGCCGGNGGGNGGNGNCGCACCCCNGACTCCGGGNGCGTTCGGGTTCACGTCGTTATCGACGTCCCCGGCCTGCGGTCGGTTGCTTCCGTCGACCACAGCGCCTCCGTCGTCCACGGGCCCGGCGTCCATAATCCGCCGTCGGCTTCCCTACCTCACCCGGGCAGGGGTTCCGCCCAGCGTGCCGCCACCGTAGGCGGACACCCGGGTACCCTCCGTCGCTCTGACCAGCCGCCTCGATGAACGAAGCGACGAGCGGGAGGCTGCGCCTGGTTCACCGGCGACGTTGGGTGGGGCCCGCGCACAGCGTGTCCAGTGTACGAGGAGGTCAGGAGGATCTCGCGAATGTCTTGGGACAACCCGCCCATGTGTACCGACTGTGACGATCGGCGAGCCGATTCTTCCGGTGACGTGCGAGGATGCCCCGAGAGCAACGACGACGAGGATCTTCCTGGTGCCGGCGGGATCGTCTCGGCTGGCCCGTAGGTGCCATCACCGCCGGTCAGTCGCGTTGCGATGACCGTCCCGGCGGTCGGGGCAGCCGGCCGCCGAGTCGTCCGTTCACCTCCGCCAGCAGGGCGTTGATCTCGTGTATCCCCGTCCGGGTGCCGACCGCGAGGAAGAGCCCGCCTCCCACGGCCGCGGCGAGCACCACCGCGATCCCGGAACCAAGCCACCCCTCACCCACGACCGCGCGGACACCTCGGGCGAGAAGCGACGCGAGGACGGCGCCGATCCCGGCCGAGATCGCAACCCGGGTGATGACCCGCACGGTGCGATTGCCATCGATTCCCCCGAGCCGCCGGTGCAACAGGGCGCTCGTCGCAGCGAGGCCCATCAGGTAGGCGGTGGCGAAGGAGAGCGCCAGCGCGACGGCCCGGTGCTCCTCGGGCACGACCACGGTGAGGACCAGGGCACCGATGACGTTCACCGCCACGACCCCGATGTTGACCAGGGCCGGGGTGCGACTGTCCTGGTAGGCGTAGAACACCCGTAGCTGCACCTGGAACAGAGAGAACGGCACGAGGGCCAGGGCGAAGGCGCTGAGGGTGTCGCCGATGTCCACAGCGTCGCCGTAGCCGGTCGCGCCGTGATGGAACACGGCGACGGCGATCGGCCGGCCCAGGGCGAGGATGAACAGGGCGGCGGGCACGATCGCGGTGATCGTGATCCGGGTTGCCATCGAGATGTCGGCCCGCACCAGGTCGCTGCGCCCCTGGGCGGCGTGCCCGCTCATCCTCGGCAACAGCGCGGTGATGACCGAGACGCCGATGATGGCGTACGGGAGCTGGAAGATCTGGTATCCGTACGTGTAGATCGTGTAGGCGGTCGTCGCCGTCGACAGGTTGACGATCACCAGATAGCCGGCCTGGCTGATCACGACGAACAGCAGCGTCCACCCCGCCAGCCGGGCCGTCGAGCGCAGTTCGGGATGCCGCATGTCCAACCGCGGCCGGTAGTGGAAACCGACCTTGCGCAGCGAGGGGAGCAGTGCGAGGGTCATGACGACGACGCCCAGCGTCGTCCCGGCGCAGAGCACCGTCACCTGAGTGTCGGTGATGGCCTTCGGCCCGTCCACACCCGGCGGGCGCGGCCCCGCGATGAAATAGGTGAAGCCCAGACAGGTGACGATGACCAGCAGGTTGTTCAGGATCGGGGCGAACATGGGCGCGGTGAACGACTGTCTGACGTTGAGGATCGCCCCGATCGTCGCGCCTACCCCGTAGAAGACGATCTGCGGCAGGAACCACCGCAGCATCGTGGCGGCGAGCGCCCGCTCGTCGGAGCCGGCGTGCAGGTAGAGACTGATGATCCACGGGGCGATCAGCATGCCCACTGCCACGACGGCCCCGAGGCCGAGGATCATGAGTGTGAGCAGCGACGACGCGAACGCGTCCCCCCCGTCGGGATCCTCCTTCGCGGTGCGGACCATGACCGNCACCACGACGCTCGTGAGGACGCCGCCGAGGAGCAGGTCGTAGAGGATGTTCGGCGTGGTGTTGGCGACGTTGTAGGCCTGGCTCACCGCACCGGTCCCGATCGCCGCGGCGATCGCGACGGTCCGCAGGAACCCGGATGCCCGGGAGACGATCGTGCCGATCGCCATGGTTCCACTGGCCCGGCCGAGGCCGAGGCCGGGCCCGGCCTCGGCCGGGCTGCCGGCCTGCATGGTTGCGCTGCCGCGCCGCGCCGTTGTGCTGTCGCGCCGCGCCGTTGTGCTGTCGCGCCGCGCCGTTGTGCTGCCGTGCGGCGCCGTGCCGGTGTCTCGTCGGGCCGGTTCGGGGGGGATGCGGCGGACGTTGCTGCGAGGAAGTGCCACCGTCGGCCTGGACTCGCTCAAGGACGGCCGACGGCGCTCGTCGCCGTCCCGACGGGAACGGTCGGCTCGGGTGCGTCGCTCCNGACGCGCCGCAGGCTCTGGGCGGTCTGGGGTGTCCCGCCATGAGGATCGTCCGATGGGGATGACAGGGCCGACCCCGGGCGGGGTCGGCAGCCGGCTCGTCCGCCCGTCGTCCAGCGGCGGGGNGCCGCGTTGCGATCGTTCCGGTATGCGTGGCCCCGGCGGGGGNCCTCCTTCCGACGGAGGCGGCACATGGGGAGGCGGCGGTGGTGGGCCCGACGTGGCGGGAAGCTTCCGGGTCTGCTCGCCGGCGGTCATGCGCGGAGCGCCGGGAGCGGGGAGGCGGTCTGCGGATCGCGGATACCGCTCGTCGCGGGAGCTCGCGGGATCGTCATGGCGCGGGTCCGGGTGGCGCGGGCCGTCATAGCGCGCGCCGTCGTACCGTGGGTCGCCCTGCCGCCGGTCTTCATGGCGTGGCGCGTCGAACCGTGGCGCGTCGAACCGTGGCGCGTCGAACCGTGGCGCGCCACGGCGTCCGTCCGGGTCGACAGGATGGTCCCGTTCCGGATGGTCCCGTTCGGAGTGCCGGGGCCGGCGCGCGAGTCCCCGGTCCGGATCTGGCTGCTCCGGACGGGTCTGCCAGGGATAACCGGGATACGACTGGTCCGGGGGGAACCGGGCCGGGCGTTCGGCCGCCGGGTAGCCGTCCTCGTCGCAGTACCCGACATCGGGTGGGTCCCGGTCCGACGGTCCACCGCCGGTACCGCGATCACGCCGGGGGTCGGTAGCACCCCTGCGATGCCGGGCCCCAGGCCGGCCCTCCTCCTCGACCGGCGTCATGGGCCGCTCCGTCGCCGTCGGAAGGGAGCTGTGGCCGCCGAGTCGCCGGTGTCCTCCTGGCTGTCGAGGCCGTGGCGAAGGGTGTCTCGGTCCTGGTCGTCATAGCGCCGGACGGCCGTCCGTACCACCGGCGTCGTCGTAGTCGAGGTGGCGGCTTCGCGCTCGTCGTCGCCACTATGCCGGGTCGAGACCGAGGCGGCGGGGGTGAGCGGACCGGCGGGGGTGAGCGGACCGGCGGGGGTGAGCGGACCGGCGGGGGCGACCGGATCGACCTGGTTCACCTGGTTCACCTGGTTCACCGGGTAGAGCGGGGCAGTCGGCCCGGTCATAGCCTCGTGCGGACCCGCCGGTCTACCCAGGTCGTCCTCGGCCCCACGCAGGCGGGCCCGTAGCCGTCGCGCCAGGCGGATGATGACCGCCAGGAGCAGCACGCCGATGGCACCGATGGTGATCGCGGTCGCGATGGCGCCGTAGACGGTGGATCGGACGAGAACCCGGTTCGGTGGTTCCTTGGACAGCGCCTGCCCGTCGAGGTTGAGTTTGCGGATCTCGAGGGGAAACGTTCCCGCGCCTTCGGCCTCCATCCCGATCTCGACCTGAGCCTTCTGCCCTGGGGGAAGGCGGAGTGTCTGCCGGGCTGGCGAGCGCAGCCGGGACCGGTTGGTCGAAGAGAAGGCGAGCACCACAGTGACCTCGTATTGGGTGTTGTTCTCCAAGGTGATCGGGACCAGCCCACGTTTGCTCGTCAGGTTGACGCTGCNGGAGGCCACCACCTGGATTCCGTTGCGGATCGCGGACGCCTCCCCGTCCACCTGCTGGCTCAACGACACNCCGTCANCCCTGCGGTCTCCCCGCCACGCGGCGGAGGCCGCCGTGACAAGCGCGTTCTTCATCGGGTTGATGAGCTGCAGCTGGCACCTGGGACCGCGCCTGGGTGGGCACAGCACGGGGCTCAGGGCCTGCACCTCGTCGAGGACGTCCTCGACGGCGGTGAGGTAGTTGGCCGGCAGTTCGCGGGCCTGTGCCTCGGCCGGGTAGACGAGCCGGCCCGGCCGGTCGGCCGGCCGGCCCTGGCCCCCGGCACCTGCGTCGAGTCCCACCGAGGTGGAGTAGCCGCTGGTGAGGGTGTCGAGTACCGACCGTGCCCAGTCGCTCGGCGGATCCCAGTCCCGGGGCAGCGCCAGGACCTGGAACCGTTGCTCGGGTCGTTCGGCGGTGATCATGCCGAGCTCGGCCCGCAGGCGTGCCAGGGCCGTCCCGAAGTCGGGACCGTCGGGCAGCCCGGTGTAGGCGGTTGCGATCCTGGTGAGCCGGCGGTCGGCCGCGAGCGCCTGGATCGGTCCGGCCGAGGTGGCGAGGCTGACGGTCGCTGACGGAGTATAGGTGATCTTCGTCGCGGGGGGTAGCAGCTGGTCATCGAGGATCACGGTCCCGACCTCCAGCTGGCGCAGTACGTCCACGGTGGTGGCGTCCGCCGACCCGTCGGCAGGGTATGCGATGGTGCCCTTCTGTAGAGGGGCACGCCCCAACAGTTGGGCCAGCACAACTTCGCCAGTCTTGACGGCGTACTTCATCGTGTCCAGCTTCCGGGCGTGGACGAGCGCGGTCAGATCGGCATCCCCGTAGGGCAGCGCGAACACCATGCCTCCGTGCTCGGCGAAGCGCACGATGTCGGAGAGAAAAAGGGCCGCATCGGCGTTCGCCTGCGCATGAACGGGCCCGCCCGGGGTGGCGTAGTCGTAGCCGCCCGGCTGCGCCATGATGGTCAGCGCCTGCACCAGGGTCGGATCGACGGCGAGCGTGACCGGCGGCGCGGCGGCGGTCAGCAGCCGGGACAGCCGGCCGCCCGGCTTCACCTCGTCCGCGAGCGCGTTGTCGGTCAGCCTGCCGTCCGAGCGCAGGCGCGGCTGATCTGCGATCGGCAGGACCGCTGCGATCGGCGTCCTCGGCTGCTGCGGATTCGGCGCCCAGACCAGGAAGGTGTAGGCCGCGCCGATCGGTGCCACGGCGCGGCCCCCGACGGAGCCGGTAATCCGTAGCTGGATCGGGTACACCCCCAGGCTCGGCGGCAGGTCCAGCGCGGCGCGATCGGTGGCGATCCGGAAGGGCACGGGCGCGGCACCCTGGGTGGGCGGGGCGGCCAGCGGCTGGGTGCCGTCGCCGTTCGCGAGGACCACCTGGCGGTAGCTGCGTGTTCTCGCCGTGGCCGGGTCATCGGTCAGGGTGGCCAGCTGCCCGCGTGAGGTCACCCTGGCGCCTATCCACAGGCTCATGGAGAGGTGGGCCAGCGGCTCCCCGACCGTGGTGATGAGCTGGCCGCTGACGGAGAGCATGGTCGAGCCCCCCGGGGTGGGGGGACTTACCTCATCCAGATCGATCGTCACCGGGTTCGGCGAACCACCGGGCCTGGCTGCCGTGTTATCCGGAGTGATAGATGGCAAATTATTCGATTTATCGGTGGATGAAGATGCGGAAGATCGTGGTGTTCTTGTAGATGAACCGTGGTGGGTAACCGGTTCGACGAGGACTCCCCCGGCCGACGCGGGGGCCGAAGCCGAAGCCGAGGCCGCGCAGACCCCGGGCACGGCCACGGCGAACAGGGCCAGCGCCGCGAGCATCGCCGCCCAACGAGGTCCACGACGGCGCCGCCCGGGTCCCTTCTCACGCATCGTCACAGCCTGTCCCGCTCATCCGAACAGCCTGTCTCACTCATCCGAAGTCTGTCGATGCGGTCGTGTGGTCATGCGGTCGTGTGGTCATGCGGTCGTAGTCAGCAGGGTGGGCACCTCGTGGATCAGGCGGCGTTCATCGGCGTACGCGAGGCTGCCGGTCACCTGGGTCAACAGCACCCACTCCGCCGCCCGGCGCAACGGCGCGCGACCGGTGGTGGAGGTCGGCGGCGGCATGGGTTGATCGTACGAGCCCCCGGCGACCAGCCGGCCCGCCTGTCCGGAACGCCGGGGTTACGGCTTGGTTCCGCTAGGCCCTCCCCGGTTGGACGCCGAGAAATCATGATCATTGTTTCGGGTCCACGTGCCGGATCACCGGCGGTGAGGCCGTAACCTGAAGGTGTGTCAGTGATCAGTCTGGACAATCCGCGAGACTCGGCCGAACGGGTGGTGAGTGAGCTGTTGAGGGTGCCGCCGGCCGCCGATGAGCTTGGCCGCGTCTTCACCGCGAACGGCTACCTCCTTCACCTCGTCGGTGGTTCGGTACGGGACGCCCTGCTCGGCAGGCCGGCATCCGCTGTGTCCGGGGCCGTACCGGCCGATCTCGACTTTGCCACGGACGCCCGCCCCGAGCGGGTTCTGGAGATCACCCGAGGATGGGCGGAGGCGACCTGGGAGGCCGGAATCGCCTTCGGCACGGTCGGGCTCGCTCGGCACGGTGTCCGGTTCGAGATCACTACCTACCGTAGCGAGGCGTACGACCGGAAGTCCCGCAATCCGGCCGTGACCTACGGCGACAGCCTGGAGGCGGACCTGTCCCGGCGGGACTTCACCGTGAATGCGATGGCGGTGTCCGTGCCCGGCCATGACTTCGTCGACCTGTTCGGCGGGATGGCAGATCTCGCCCGCGGCGTGCTGCGTACCCCCGCAAGCCCCGAGGCGTCGTTCGACGACGACCCGCTGCGCATCCTGCGGGCCGCCAGGTTCGAGGCGGCCCTGGGCCTCACCCCGGTACCCGAGCTGGTCGCGGCGATGCGCTCGCGGGCCGATCGGCTCGCGGTCGTCTCCCCCGAGCGGATCCGCGACGAACTGCGCAAGCTCATGTCGGCTCCCGACCCGGTCGCCGGTCTGGAGCGGTTGGTCGAGGTCGGGATCGCCGACATCGTGCTGCCCGAGGTGTCCGCCATGCGGATGGAGATCGACGAGCACCACCAGCACAAGGACGTCTACGCCCACACCATGACGGTGCTGCGTCAGGCGATGACCCTGGAGGAGCNGGGGGAGCNGGACGNGGTGCTGCGCNGGGCCGCGCTGCTGCATGACATCGGCAAGCCGCGGACCCGCCGGCACATGACGGGTGGGCGGGTGTCCTTCCACCACCATGAGGTCGTCGGCCGGGACATGGCCCGCCGCCGGCTCGCGGCGCTGCACTTCCCCAAGGACGTGACTGACGCGGTCTGCCGGCTTGTCTACCTGCACCTGCGCTTCCACGGATACGGGGCGGGCGAGTGGACCGACGCCGCCGTACGCCGCTACGTGCACGACGCGGGTCCTCAGCTCTCCCGGCTGCACAAGCTGGTCCGCTCGGACTGTACGACCCGCAACCGGCGCAAGGCCGCGGCGTTGTCCCGGACGTACGACTCGCTCGAGGAGCGGATCGCCGAGCTCGCCGCGCGCGAGGAGATCGCCGCGATCCGGCCGGAGCTTTCCGGGGACGACATCATGGTGCTGCTGGGGCTGCCACCGTCCCGGTTGGTGGGCCAGGCCCGGTCGCACATGCTGGAGTTCCGCTTCGAGCACGGGATCGTCGGCCGGGAGGCCGCCGAGGCCGAACTGTTCCGGTGGGCCCGGGAGCACGAGGTGCCCGTCCCCGGTGATGCGCCCGTCCCCGGTGAGCTCACGCCTCGGCGGGGGTGACGGGCCTGGGCTGACCGTCCGGGCCAGGGCGGTCAGCCGGTCGTGCCGATCCGGGCTCGCCGATGTGACGGATGATCCGGTCTTCCGGATGGCGGTGGGCGGCCCGGTAGTACAGGATCCCGGCGAGCGCGTAGCCGGCCCCGGCTACCAGGACCACCGGAACGGACCGGCCCTCGTCCGGCAGGACCACGGCGGCCACCGCCGCGGCCNCCACGAAGGCGACATTGAACAGCAGGTCGTAGAGCGAGAAGGCGCGACCGCGGTAGGCGTCGTCGGTCTCCTCCTGCACGATGGTGTCCACGCAGATCTTGCTGGCCTGTGCGGAAAACCCGAGCAACGCTCCCGCGACGATGAACAGCGTCGAGGAGAAGGGTAGCCCGAGCGCGACCTCGACGACCCCGCCGAGTACCAGGACGAGGGCGATCCAGCTCGACTTCGGCATGCGCCGCGTGACGCGGGGAGTCGCGAGCGCGGCGCTGATCGTGCCGGCTCCACTGGCGGCGACGACGGCGGCGAGTCCCGCGAGCCCGCCTTCCGAGCCGGTGAAGTAGTTGCGATACAGCAACACCGTCATCACGAGGATCAGGCCGTAGGCGGCCCGCGAGGTGGTGAGGGCGGCGAGCGCCCGCCGGGCCGGCCCGTGGTTCACCAGATAGCGGGCGCCGTCGAGCATGTCGGCGACGACCTGGGTGGTCTGCGCCCAGGCGCCCTGCCAGGCCATCGTCTCCAGCGGACCGAAGTCGCTCCGCCCCGCCCGCGCCGCGGTGGCGGCGGCTACAAGGTAGGTGAGAGCCGCCAGAGCGGCGACGAACGCCACCGCCCCGTCCTCGCCGCCGATCAGCCCGCGCAGTCCGCTGCCGACACCGGCTCCGGCGAGCGTCGCGACGGTGCCGGAGGTGACGGACAAGGCGTTCGCCGTGACAAGCCGGTCGAGGCCGACCACGACCGGGAGCCCGGCGGACAGCGCCGCCAGCACGAAGCGGTTCATGCTCACCGAAGCCAGTGCCACCGCGTAGAAGTCGAGGCCCGTCTGGCCGGTGGCGATCAGAGCGACCAGGATGCCCATCAACAGCATCCGGACGAGTGAGCAGACCACCAGAACCCGCTGGCGGGACACGCGATCGAGCACGATGCCGGCGAAGGGTCCGATGACGCTGAACGGCAGCACAACGATCGCGAGCGACGCGGCCAGGGCCGCCGCTGAGGTCGCCCGTTCGGGAGAGAACAGCACATAGCTGACGAGGCTCGCCTGGAAGACGCCGTCGGCGGCCTGGGAGGTGAGCCTGGACGCGTAGAGCATCCGGAACCCACGATCGTGCAGCAGCTCACGAAGGTTCTCCGCCCGGGCCACGTCGTCAGCCTAGGACCAGACTGGTCGGCTCGGGGCACAAGGTCCGGCCGCCCCCCTCCGGGCGGCCGGACCTTGTGTTTCCGACCGGGTCCGCTGGCCGGCCGATCCGACGAGGAGGACCCGACGAGAAAGATGAGGACGACGAGGAATCAGCCCTCGATCAGCCCTCGTCGCGGATGAACGCCTCCACCCGGTCCCGGGCCTCGTTGTCGCGGTACTGCTCCGGCGGGGACTTCATGAAGTAGGAGGAGGCGGAGAGGACCGGGCCGCCGATGCCCCGGTCGAGTGCGATCTTGGCGCAGCGCACCGCGTCGATGACCACCCCGGCGCTGTTGGGGGAGTCCCATACCTCAAGCTTGTACTCGAGGTTCAGCGGCACGTCGCCGAAGGCACGTCCCTCGAGGCGGACATAGGCCCACTTGCGGTCGTCCAGCCAGGCGACGTAGTCCGACGGCCCGATGTGCACGTTGTCCTTGCCGAGGTCGTGGGAGACTTGGGAGGTCACGGCCTGCGTCTTGGAGATCTTCTTGGACTCCNGCCGCTCGCGTTCCAACATGTTCTTGAAGTCCATGTTGCCGCCGACGTTGAGCTGCATGGTCCGATCCAGGATCACGCCGCGGTCCTCGAAGAGCTTCGCCAGAACCCGGTGGGTGATGGTCGCGCCGACCTGTGACTTGATGTCGTCGCCGACGATCGGCACGCCTGCCGCGCGGAACTTCTCCGCCCACTCGGGCACCCCGGCAATGAACACCGGCAGGCAGTTGATGAAGGCGACGCCGGCGTCGATGGCGCACTGGGCGTAGAACTTCGCGGCGTCCTCGGAGCCGACCGGCAGGTAGCAGACGAGTACGTCGGCACGGGTCTCCCGCAGGGTTGCGACGACGTCAACCGGCGGTTCGTCCGACTCCTCGATGGTCTCCCGGTAGTAGCGGCCGAGGCCGTCGAGGGTGTGGCCGCGGCCGACGGTGACCCCGAGTGGGGGGACGTCCGCGATCTTGATGGTGTTGTTCTCGCTGGCGGCGATGGCCTCGGAGAGGTCGCGGCCGACTTTCTTCGCGTCCACGTCGAACGCGGCGACGAATGTCAGGTCCGAGACGTGGTACTCGCCCAGCCGCACGTGCATCAGCCCGGGGACCCGGGCTGACGGGTCGGCATCGCGGTAGTACTCGATCCCCTGGACCAGCGAGACAGCGCAGTTGCCTACGCCGACAATGGCGACACGTACCGAGCCCATGATGGTCTGCTCCTTAGCTGAGATCTTCGTGGAAGTGGGTCATATGGGGCACGCAGCTCCGCCGCGGCATTCCCGATCATGCTGGTNGGGAACAGGGACCCGCTACGGGATGACGTTCATCGGGTGGTCGGGACCTCGCCGTCGGGGTCCTGGCCGGCTGTCCGCGGGGCCCGCCTGCTCCGGCCACGCCTGTTCACGTTCACGTTCAGGTGCGCGTCGCCGTCGGCAGGCGTGCCGCCATCCCGTGCGCGCGGGTCGTCCTGGCGGTCCGCCTGCGCCGGAGGGCTTCCCGGCCCGCTTGGGCGGGCTGGTTCGACGACGGGTACCCCCGGCTGCACGGATCCTGTGGACGGGGTTGTGGGCAAACCTGTGGATCCTGTGGACAACTGTGGTCCCTGGGTGCCGACGGGGGTGCCGGCGCGTTCGGTCTCGATCAGCTCGTTCAGCCAGCGGACCTCACGTTCGACCGATTCCAGGCCGTGGCGCTGCAACTCGAGTGTGTAGGAGTCGAAACGCTCGACGGTCCGGGTCAGGGCCGATCGAACCTTCTCCCGGCGCTCCTCGAGCCGCCCGCGGCGACCTTCGAGGATGCGGAGGCGGACAGCGGCGTCCGTCTTCGAGAAGAAGGCGAAGCGCACGCCGAACATCTCGTCTTCCCAGGACGACGGTCCGCCCTCGCCCAGCAGGTCCGCGAGCTTCTCCTTGCCCTCGCCCGTCAAGGTGTAGNCGNCCCGACTGCGCCCGCCGAGACGGCTCGCGGCGCCGACGTCGTCCGCGGTGACGTAGCCGGCGGACGCGAGACGACGCAGACAGGGATAGAGCGAGCCGTAGCTGAACCGGTGGAACGCGCCGAGGAGCGCCGCGAGCCGTTTGCGCAGTTCATAGCCGTGCATAGGGCTCTCGGAGAGCAGGGCGAGGACCGCCAGCTCCAGCATGATCCACCCCTTCTCGACCGTGATGCCCCGTGATGCCCCGTGATGCCCTGCCGACCGTTCCGCGGGCCGTGGTGGACCACGGCCCGCGGAACGGTCAGCTCGACATATCGGAGCGATACATCGAGGATAGACGTCGCGGGACGAGCACCGCAACCAGGAATGACCAGTCGGCGACCGGGAGATGACAGATAGGCGCCCTGCCGGTGCATCCCGACCCCTGCCGGACCATCGGTCCCGCGCGGCCAGATCCCGGTGCGGGCGGGCTCACACTGTCATCCGGATCACAGTCGGGATGTGGAGCTGGGAGACCGGTTTGGCGGCTGTGCGGACCGTCTGTGCGGACCGTCTGTCTGGAAGCCGGCTCCGGCGTACCGTTGCTGGCATGCGTCCGCGGTCGGTCATCGACTACGCGCTCGCCCGCCGGGCGACGCTGGCGGATCTCTTCGCGGGCAGGATCTCGTCGTTGGATGTCTGCGACGCGCATCCTTATCTGCTGCGGGCGGCCAGGTACCACGGTGAGCGGACCACGAAGCGATGCCCGGTCTGCCGAGGCGGCGATCCGCTCATCCATGTCACCTACGCCTACGGCGACGAGCTCGGGGAGAGCTCCGGGCGGGTTCGCACCACCAGGGAGCTCTCCGCGCTCGCGTCGAGGTACAGCGAGCTGCGGATCTATGTGGTGGAGGTGTGTCCGCCCTGTGGCTGGAACCACCTGGTCACTTCTTATGTGATCGGGACGGGGGAGCCGAGGGCGAAGAAGCAGATCCGGCGGCGGACCGCGGACCGCTGACGGCTGGTCGTCCCCGAGAGGCGCAAAGGACGCCCTGCGCGAGGGGGCGGAATTCGGCGTGAGACCCTGGTCTGCCATGTGGGTCTCATGGCAGGTCCTGGCGTCGCATCCGCCATGGGCTGACCTCGTCACAGCCTCGCCGGGTGAATGCGGCGAGTGAGCGAACATCACGTAGTCGGCCCCGGTCCGATGGTGGACCGGTGGTCGCCGGGATCGTGCACGGTCCGGGCCGAGACGGGCCGGTTCTGTAGATCCTGTGGAAATCGGACCTTCGGTGATGGTTGGGGGCGCCGGCCCGTCTCCTGNGGCGGTCCGGATACCGGGGAGTCCCGCGGCGACGGATGGAGCGGTTGGTGAGCTCTCCCTACGATCAGGGCTCTAGTCGGGGTGGTCCTGCACCTGACCGAGCATGGCCTAACCCGGACGGCCAGTCCCGGGTACCCCCGGACCGGGTACCCCCGGACCGCGCCCGGCGGCCGGAGCAGGCCAGGCCCGGCCAGGCCCAGCCCGGCCAGGCCCAGCCAGGCCAGGCCCGGGCAGGCCAGGCCCGGGCAGGCCAGGCCCGGGCAGGCCAGGCCCAGGGACGCCGGCTGGTGCCGCCGACGGGCCGGCCCACCGGCGGGAGAGGGGAACGCACCGCTCTCGTGCCACCCGCGGCTCCCTCCGCCGCGGCGAGGACGAACACGCCGCCGGACGGTGGGACCGGTCGGGGTGCCGGTGCCACCGTCGGGGGGTGGGTGCCGGACCGTGGCATCGGGAAGTCCGACGCGCCCGGCCGTGAACCGTCCAGCGCTCGTCCCGGCATGCCCGTCGGCGAGGCGACCGGTCGTCGCCGAGGCGGCGGCGCGCCCTCCGGTCGGGCGACCCCCACCCGGCGGGTTCCCGGCCGTGGGTTCTCCGATCGGACCGCCTCTGACCGCGGCGTCCCCGATCGTGGGCCGGACCAACCGGCAGACCGGACAGCCGGCGAGGTCAACACCCTGTACGACACCGTCGACCAGGAAGCCCTACGACGGGTCGATGTCCGGGAACGCACCGTGGACGCCACCGTTTACCACAAGGTGATGCCGGAGCGGGACTCCCGGAATGGCCGCCGCAACGGTGTGTCGGACCGCGACCGCATGACCGAGGTGACGCCCGCTCAGCGGGTGGCCGGTCGGCGCGACCTCACCCGCGCCACCGAACTGATGGCCGTCCGGAGCCGGGCACGGGAGGGAGACGGATCGGCCGCTACCCGCCGGATGGCGGGTGGGCGACCGGGCGCGGATNGGATCGAGCCCCGCCGGACCGGTCCAGGCCGGCCCGGTCCAGGCCGGGCCGGCCCGGGCCGATCCTCCCGGGCGGAGATGGGTGTCCCGGGCGGGGCGGGAGGACCCGGGCGCCGCAACGGGAAGGCCCCCCGGCCGGGCCAGGGGCGACACGGCCCGATGTGGTGGCGACGGCGCCCGCGCTGGCTGCGCCGTCTGGTCTTCGCCAGCTTCTTCTCCGGTCTTCTCCTGTTCGCCGCCGGCATCGGCGTCATCTACGCGGCGACCCGGGTCCCGCTGCCTGCCGAGGTGAAGACGGACCAGACGTCGATCATCTTCTACGGACCGCCGGCCGGCTCGCACCAGGACAACGGTGAGGAGCTTGCCCGGATCGGCACCGTGAACCGCACCGACGTGCCGCTCGCCGAAGTGTCCGTGGACATGCAGCACGCGGTGCTCGCGGCCGAGGACAAGAACTTCTATCACGAACCCGGTATCTCTCCCAAGGGCATTGCCCGGGCGCTCTACGTGAACGTCACCGGCGGGGAGCTGCAGGGNGGTTCGACCATCACCCAGCAGTACGCCAAGAACGCGTACCTGTCGCAGGAGCGGACCTTCACCCGCAAGATGCGCGAGATCGTGCTCGCGGTGAAGCTGGGCCAGAAGTACTCCAAGGGACAGATCCTGGAGTTCTACCTGAATACGATCTACTTCGGCCGGGGCGCCTACGGTATCGAAGCGGCGGCGAAAGCCTACTTCAACACCTCGGCCGCCAAACTCACCCCCGCCCAGGGGGCGGTCATCGCGGGCCTGATCCGATCACCCAACTACCTCGACCCGGCCAAGAACCCGGGTCCGGCGGCGAACCGCTGGCACGACGTGGTCGCGACGATGGTCGNCGAGGGCTGGGCTCCGCCGGGGCTCGCCCAGCAGAGCCCCCCACCCGTGGCCGCGAAGGCGCAGGACGCCGCCGCCTCGTCCGACCAGATCGCGTACATCCGCGATCAGGTCAAACGTGAGCTTACGACCGTCGGGAAGATCACCGAGGATCAGATCAACCGCGGTGGACTGCGCATCACGACCACGATCGACAAGGGGCGGCAGTTCAAGGCCTTCCAGGCGGTGAGCGACGTGCTGGGCCCGGCGTACGCCGCCGTGCCGGATCTGCGTACCGGGCTCACCGCGATAGAACCCGGGACCGGCAGGATCCTCGCCTGGTACGGCGGGTCGCTCTACGGCAAGGACGCACAGGGCCACGAGCAGTACGTCGACAACGTGTCAGGGGCGCAGGTGCAGTCCGCCTCCACCTTCAAGACGATCACTCTGGTCGCCGCGTTGCGTCAGAACATCAACCTCAAGTCGACCTTCGCCGCTCCCGCCAAGATCACACTGCCGGGGAATTACGTGGTCAGCAACGACGAGGGTGAGGCGGGCGATCTCGGATACAAGAACCTCATCGAGGCGACGGCGGGCTCCATCAACACGGTGTACGTACCGCTGGGGCAGAACATCGGCGTCTCGAACATCATCAAGACCGCGCGCGACCTTGGCATCCCGGCCAGTACCCAGCTGCGCAACGAAGCGGGTATCACGCTGGGCCAGGACGACGTGCACGCGGTGGATATGACCACGGTCTACGCGACCCTCGCCGGCGCCGGAGTGCGGGCCACACCGCACATCGTGGACAAGGTGGTCGACGGCAACGGGCAGGTGATCTATTCGGGTNCCCCGGATGTGAAGCAGGTCATCCCGGCCACGGTGGCCCGCGACGCCACGTACGCCCTGCAGAGCGTGTTGACGGATTCGAGTGGCACCGGAAAGCGGGCCCGGCTGGACGGCGGGCGGGAGGCCGCCGGCAAGACCGGGACGTCGACCAACTTCCGGTCGGCCTGGTTCTGCGGGTACACCAGGGAACTCGCGTCCTGCGTGAACATGTTCCGGGGCAAGGGCACCGAGCAGGATGTGCTGAAGGGCATTCCCGGCGCCGAGAAGGGCGTCTACGGGGGTACCTACCCGGCCAAGGTGTGGAAGGCGTTCATGGACGCCGCGCTGACGGGGGTGCCGCCGTCGAAGTTCGATCCGCCGGCCTTCGGTGGCCTCGTGCAGGATAACGAGCCCGAGCCGACTCCCACACCCACCCCGGCGCCGAGCGCCTCATCGAGCCAGCCCGGCGATACCGGCGTCAACCTGGGCGATCTCCTGAACCCCAGTGGCAACGGCAACGGCGGTGGTCAGCAGCAGGGTGCCGGCCAGGCGGGCCGGCCGGCTCGACAGACGGGGATCTTCTCCGACCCGTTCAACTGACCGGGAGGNCGAGTTCAGTGCTGGTCATGGGCTGTCATGGGGCGAGAATGACGGGCATGGCCATGTCCCCGGCGTCCCCCGTCCGCGTCAGCCCGGCCCGGGAGGACCCGGTCGTCGCGGGGGCAAGCCAGCTCATCGGTGGGCCGCCGGGTGAGCACGCGGCCGTGCCCGACCGGCGTGGTTGGCTGACCCCGCTGCGGGTGCTGATGGCAATGGTCATCGTGGCCGGGGTCCTCGGCTACACCCAGAAGATCAGTTGCCGGGACACCCGGAACTGGACGCATGAGCACCAGTACACGGCGTTGTGCTACTCCGACATCGTCGCGTTGTACAGCCAGGAGGGGCTGGTCGACGGGAAGATCCCCTATCTGGACTACCCGACGGAATATCCGCCGTTGATCGGCGCCACCATGCAGCTCGTCGCCTGGCCGGCCGGTCTCGCGAACGGACCGCGGGCGGTCTACCGGGAGGAGAACGGCGAGCGCGTCTTCGACCATTACACGATGGACATGCGGTCGGCCGTCTTCTACGACCTCACCGCCCTGCTGTTCCTGATCGTGGCCTCGGTCGCGGTGTGCTGCACCGCGCTGGCGGCCGGATCGAGGCGGATCTGGGACGCCGCTCTGTTCGCGCTGGCGCCGACCCTCGTGCTGCATCTGCTGACGAACTGGGACATCATCGCGGTGGCGTTCGCGGCGGGCGGCCTGCTTGCCTGGTCCAGACGGGCTCCGAAGCTCGCCGGGATGCTAATCGGACTCGGCATCCTCACGAAGCTCTATCCGGCCCTGTTCCTGCTAGGGTTGGCCTTTCTCTGCCTCCGGGCCGGGAGGCTGCGCGAACTGGCCCGGACCGTCTGCGCGGCGGCGGTGACGGTGCTGGTGGTCATCGTCCCGCTATGGCTGACCGCCGGCTACTTCAACGCGGAGAACGCCCGCGTCGGCGACAGCATCTGGTCGACCTTCTGGCGAGGTGGTGACTGGATCCGGCTGGTCGGTGGTGGTCCGGACGGGGCCCGCAACGCCATCGCCCGGTTCTTCGATCTGAACTCCGACCGCGGCGCCGACTGGGACTCGCTGGCGTTCGGCGCGACCTGGCTTGCCGGCCGCTACGACCCGGCCTGGTTCGGAGCACTGCACCTGGTGGTCTCCGCGCTCACTGCCGTCGTCCTCGTCGCGGTGGCCGCGGCCGCGATCCATCATCGGCCCGATGCGCGCCGGCTGGTCATCGCGGCGGCCGCGGCCGGCTGGGTGACGATCGTCGTCGCCCTCCCGATGATCCTGCAGGGCTTGCGGAACAACGGCCTGCCCATCTCCACGTTGAACATCATCACTGGGGCGGCCCTGCTGGTCTCGGTGGTCGCCATCGGGTTACTCACCTGGCTCGCACCGCGCCGGCCCCGTCTGCCGCAGGTGCTGTTCCTGCTCGTCGTCGCCTTCCTGCTGACCAACAAGGTCTTCTCACCCCAGTACACGATCTGGCTGCTACCGCTGGCGGCACTGGCTCGGCCCCGATGGAGGCTGTTCCTGCTGTGGCAGGTCTGCGAGGCGTGGGTGCTGTTCACCCGATTCATGCACTTCATCTACAACGACACGCAGGGTCGTCACGGCATCGACCGGGGATGGTTCGTCGGCGCGGTGGCCCTGCGCGACCTGGTGCTGCTCGTCCTGGCCGGATTCGTCGTCCGGGAGATCCTGCATCCGCATACCGACATCGTGCGGACCGGCGGAATGGCGTACCCGGGTGATCCGCGTGTCGCGGTCGGCTCCGCTGCCGTCGGCGATCCGGACGCCGTTGACGACCCTGCGGGCGGGGTGCTGGACCATGCCCCCGATGTCCGCGGCGGCCGGCCGGCGTGGGTTACGGCGGCGGCCACCGGCGAGCCGGCCGGAGGCCCGGGCGCCGGCAGCGCCGACGGGGCCGGGTCCGGCGGTGCATGATCCGATCGGGCCGGGGATGGTCCGAGCGGCCTGGGCCCGGCTGCCGGAGCCGGTCCGGGCCACGCTGCCGATCTGGTTCGGGAGCCGGGTCGCGGTCGCCCTGCTGGCGCTCGCCGCCGCGCGGGTCCTTACCTCGGCGCCGGCGCGAAACGCTCCCGGCCTGCGCACGCTCTGGGACCGGTGGGATGTCGGCCTGTTCACGAAGGTCGCCCGGTACGGTTATCTCTCCCCCGCCTACTCGGACCGGACAGAAGTCGACTTTCCCGGCCTCCCGATCGCGATGCGGATCGTCCATATTGTCGTTCCGGACTGGATTGTCGCGGGTCTGGTCGTGTCGTTCCTCGCCGGTGCGGTCGCGGTCGCCGCGCTGTGGCGGTTGGCCGCGGACGAGGTCGGCAAGTCCGCGGCGCGGTTCGCCGTCCTCAGCCTCATCTGCTTCCCCTACGCGGTGTTCCTGTTCGCCGCCTATTCGGAGGGCATCTTCCTGGGGTTCGCGACGGCGTCCTGGCTGGCGGCACGTCGCAGCCGCTGGTGGTTGGCCGGCCTGCTGGGCGCCGGGGCGGCATCCGCCAGGATCAGTGGTATTCCCTTCGGGGTCGCGTTGGCCGTGCAGTACGTCGCGAGCCGGCGCTCCGCCGGCCTCCCGGTGTTCGCCCGGCCGGCGTTGTCGCTGGGGCTTCCACCCATCCCCGTCCTCGCCTACCTGGGCTATCTCAGGATTCGCACCGGGGGCTGGGGCTCCTACACGGACGCGATGCGGGACGGCTGGCACCGAGGCCTCGACTGGCCCTGGTCGGGCTGGACCGCCACCTGGGCATCGGCCACGGATGGCAACGGTGCGTCGACCTTCGTCTGGTTCTGGCGCGGGGAACTGCTCGCGGTGGTCGTCGGGGTACTGCTGACCATCATCCTGCTGGCCGGGAGACGGTGGGGTGAGGCGACCTTCCTCGGCGTGATGACCGTGATAATGGCCTGCACGAATTATTATGCATCGGGAATCCGTGGAATTTTAGTGGCCTTTCCGTTGTATCTGATGCTCGCGCGAGCCGCCGCGCGGCAGAGCTGGGTACAGTCGGTATATCTATGTACCGGTACGCCGATCATGGCAGCCCTGGTCGTCGCCTTCACGCAGGGACAGTGGGTGGACTAGCCTTTCCCCGCATGGCGCCTTCGGCGCAATGCGGGGGCCCCTGGCATCGGGGGCCGTGCGGGGTTTCCGTCGCCTCGCCTTCGGCGAGGTTCCTGGGGGAGCCGTCGGGAGCCTTCGGGCGCCTTCGGCGCAATGCGGGGGCCCCTGGCATCGGGGGCCGTGCGGGGTTTCCGTCGCCTCGCCTTCGGCGTTTGGAACTACGGGAGGCAATGCTGTGGACAGGCAGGATACCCAGCCGGGTCAGCCCGAGCCCGGCGCCGGGGACGTCGGCGGCGACCCGTCCGGGAGCGACCACGACTCTTCCCCGGGCAGCCACGGCGGTTCCGGGTCCGGGCGCGTCGGTCCGCAGCTGGCTGCCCGCATGCTCGCGGTGGTCGCGGTCGCCGCGGCGCTCGCGGTGCTCGTGTTCGCCCTCGCGGATCCCTCCCCCTCCCGGCACATGCGTGGCCTCCTGATCACGGTGAACCTCGTCTGCCTCGCCGGGGTGTTCACGGCGTGGCTTCGCGTGGTTCTCGTGGTCGGGGCCGCCAGGGCCCCCGGGGGAATCGAGTAAGCTCGGCCGGACATGCCGTGCGCCGGCGTACGTGTGTCCATCCGCTGGTCCAGGCCGACCACTCGTCATGATTGGTCGGCGCGCCTCCGGGTGGCCCGCGTGCCCTGATGATCGTCCGGATGTGCTGACGGGCGGTTCCCTCTCAGATCCATCGCGTCGAGCACGTTCGAGACGGCACAGGTTCCGGTCGCGGTCCCTCCTGCCACGGAAGATCCGTGGCCGCCAGAGTCCACAGGAGGTGGGTTCAGCCTTGGCACGTCATTATGAGCTCATGGTGATCCTCGATGCTGACCTCGAGGAACGCACTGTCGCGCCCTCTCTCGACCAGTACCTCGGTGTCGTCCGTCAGGGCGGCGGCGTGGTGGAGAAGGTCGATGTCTGGGGGCGGCGCCGGCTCGCCTACGAGATCGCCAAGAGTCACGAAGGCATCTACGCCGTCATCGACCTTCATGCGGAGCCCGACGTCGTCGCCGAGCTCGACCGTCAGCTCGTCCTCAACGAGTCGGTCATGCGCACCAAGGTCATCCGGCTTCCAGAGCCGAAGAAGCCACGTCAGAGCCGCCGGGCGGCGGCATGATCCGGTCCGCGGCGACGGCAGTCCCCGTGCCGTCGTGGGCCGCCGATCTCCGGGAGAGTGCCCATGGCCGGTGAAACCGTCATCACCGTCGTCGGCAACCTAGCCAACGACCCCGAACTGAGGTTTACCCCGAACGGTGCCGCGGTCGCCAGCTTCACCGTCGCATCCACGCCGCGCACCCTCGACCGCCAGACCAACGAGTGGAAGGACGGCGAGGCGCTGTTCCTGCGCTGCTCCATCTGGCGCCAGGCGGCGGAGCACGTCGCCGAGTCGCTGCAGAAGGGCGCTCGGGTCATCGTCACCGGCCGCCTCAAGCAGCGGTCGTTCGAGACCCGCGAGGGTGAGAAGCGCACCGTGATCGAGCTCGACGTCGACGAGATCGGTCCGAGCCTGCGCTACGCCACCGCCAAGGTCGTCAAGGCCGCGCGTGGCGGTGGTGGCGGCGGTTACGGGGGCGGAGGCGGCTACGGCGCGCCTGCCGGCGCGCCCCCCGGCGCACCTGCCGGTGTTCCCGCGGGCGTTCCGGCCGGCGGCGGCTACGGCGGCGGTAGTGGTGGAGCACCCATCGATGACCCCTGGTCGCAACCGGCCGGCGGCTACTCCGACGAGCCACCGTTTTGAGCGGCCGGTCGTCGTCCTCGCGAACGACACAACGAGGTAGGAGCACACCCATGGCCAAGGCGGCCGTGCGCAAGCCCAAGAAGAAGGTTTGCGTTTTCTGCAAGGACAAGGTCGACTACATCGACTTCAAGGACACTTCGCTGCTGCGCAAGTACATCTCCGACCGGGGTAAGATCCGGGCCCGTCGGGTGAGCGGTAACTGCAGCCAGCACCAGCGCGACGTGGCGACGGCGGTGAAGAACAGCCGCGAGATGGCGCTGCTGCCCTACACCGCCTCGGCCCGGTAGGGGGTGGCAATGAAGCTCATCCTGACCCAGGAGGTCCCCGGTCTCGGCAGTCCGGGTGACATCGTGGAGGTCGCGAACGGGTACGGGCGTAACTNCCTCGTGCCCCGCCGGTACGCGATCCTCGCGACCAAGGGCGCGGAGCGCCAGGTCGAGCAGATCAAGCGGGCCCGGTCGGCCCGCGCGGTTCGCGATCTCGGGCACGCTCAGGAGATCGCCGGTCAGCTCGGTGGCCTCAAGGTCGAGCTGACCAGCCGGGCGGGCAAGGAAGGCCGCCTGTTCGGTTCCGTGACGGCGGCCGATGTGGTGGAGGCGGTGACCGCCGCGGGTGGCCCCGAGCTCGACCGGCGCCGCGTCGAGCTCACCACGCCGATCAAGTCCCTGGGCGCCTACACCGTCGCCGTGCATCTGCATCCCGAGGTGACCGCGACCGTGAAGCTCCAGGTCACGCAGGCCTGATCAGGTCTGACCAGGGCAGGGCGGGCCTGATCGCGGCCGGATGGGCCCGAGGTCAGGCGGGTCTGACGGGGTGGCATCCGCCGTTTCTCCCGCTGTACCGCCGCGCTCGCTGTACGGGCTCCCCTGGCCGACCGTCTCAGGTGGTCGGCCAGGGGAGTTCGTTGTGTGTGGGGCAAGGGGCGACGACCAGATCCGAAACTTTTTCTCATCCACAGGGCACTCGGGATGCAGGCGCCTGCCAGCTAGGTTTCGTCGAGGTTGTGGTCTCGGGTGTCCACAGGTTTCCGATTTCCGTCCCGATGTCCTCCCCAGGTTTCGGCCGGTTGCCCACAGCTTTTCCACAAGGGCCTGTGGATAANTTTTTGGTGGGTGTGCCCGCCGGTCCGTAAGGTCGGACCCTCCAGGCCGAGGAAGGTACTTCTAGCCTGATCGGGCCAGGCCTCCTTCGGTGACGCGGGCGGCGCCCGGCGAGAGGCTCACCGGGCGCCGCCCGTTCGGTCCCTGCTGGAAGCCCCGGCCGGTCGGGGGCGGAGCGGTCGTTGACAGCGGTTCCGATCTGTACGAACATACGTTCGAATACGGGTCTACGGGAGTCCCGGGAGGGTGCGTCGTGAGCGTCACCGAGATCTCGCGTGGTTCCGGTGGGAGTGCAGAGTTCGACCGGACTCCCCCGCACGACCTGCCCGCTGAGCAGAGTGTGCTCGGCGGCATGCTGCTGTCGAAAGACGCCATCGCCGACGTCGTCGAGGTCCTGCGGACGGGTGACTTTTACCGTCCCGCGCACGGCCTCGTGTACGAGGTCATCGGCGATCTCTACGGCCGGGGGGAGCCTGCGGACGTCATCAGCGTCGCCGCCGAGCTCAGCCGCCGAGATCTGCTCGAACGGGTGGGCGGTCCGGCCTACATGCACACCCTCATCTCGAGCGTGCCCACTGCGGCCAACGCCGGGTACTACGCCCGTATCGTCGCGGAGAAGGCGGTCCTGCGCCGCCTCGCGGAGGCCGGCACCCGCATCGTGCAGCTCGCCTACGGCGCGGCTCCGGACGTCAGCGACGTCGTCGACCGCGCCCAGGCGGCCGTGTACGAGGTGACCGAGCGCCGGACGAACGAGGACTACCTGCCGCTGGGGGAGCTGCTCAACCCGGCGTTGGAGGAGATCGAGTCCATCCAGGGGCACGACGGTTCGCTGACCGGGGTGCCCACCGGTTTCGTCGACCTCGACGAGCTGACCAACGGCCTGCACGGCGGCCAGCTGTGGATCGTCGCGGCCAGGCCGGCCGTGGGCAAGTCGACCCTCGGCCTGGACTTCGCCCGGGCGGCGTCGATCAAGAACGGGATGGCGTCGGTCATCTTTTCGCTGGAGATGAGCCGCATGGAGATCACCATGCGGCTGTTGTCCGCCGAGGCGCGGGTGTCCCTGCAGAACATCCGCACGGGCCGGCTCACCGACGACGACTGGGGTCGCCTGGCCCGCCGGATAGGCGAGGTCGCGGAGGCCCCGCTGTTCATCGACGACAGCCCGCACCTGACGATGATGGAGGTCCGGGCGAAGGCCCGGCGGTTGAAGCAGCGTAACGAGCTGCGTCTGGTGATCCTCGACTACCTGCAGCTGATGTCGTCGCCCAAGAAGGTGGAGAACCGTCAGCAGGAGGTCAGCGAGATCTCGCGGTCGCTGAAGCTGCTCGCCAAGGAGCTCGACGTTCCGGTGGTCGCCATCTCCCAGCTCAACCGCGCCTCCGAGCAGCGGGCCGACAAGCGTCCCCAGGTCTCCGACCTGCGCGAGTCCGGAAGCCTGGAGCAGGACGCCGACGCGGTGATCCTGCTGTACCGGGAGGACACGGTCGAGAAGGAGTCGGCGCGCGCCGGCGAGGCGGACCTCATCATCGCCAAGCACCGCAACGGGCCGACTGGCACCGTCACCGTCGCCTTCCAGGGTCATTACTCACGGTTCGTCGACATGGCGAACTGAATTCTCGGCCCGGGAGCGGGACGAGGCCCACGGGTGGAGAGCGTCAGCGGCCCGCCAGCGGCCCGGGTGGGTGCCCGGGTGTGTTTGGCGTGGTCATGGTTCATGTTGGCGGACCGCAGATCTCCCGATGCTGCCAGACTGGGCGGTATGAGTTTCAGGATCATCCATGGCGAGTGAGAGGCGGGACGGCGGGCGGCCCNCCGGGGCGGNCCTCGAAGTTGCCCGGNTCGACATCAAACCGGGCAGCGAGGACGATTTCGTCGCCGCGTATCACGGGGTGCGTGCGGAGCTCGTCGGCACGCCGGGCTGTCGTTCCGCGCGGATGACCCGCGGGGTCGAGTCACCGTCGAGTTTCGTGCTGCTCGTCGAGTGGGACAGCCTGGACGCCCATCTGACGAACTTCCGGGAGTCGGAGCGGTTTGTCCGCTGGCGTGCCGCCCTCGGCCCGTACTTCGACGGCACCCCGACGGTGGCGCACAGCGCAGACGTCCCCGCCGCTCCCGGCCCGGCCTGACCCTCGACGACCGCCGGACCTCTGATCATGGCAGCGTTCCTCGGGTACCTGTTTTTCGCGCCGCTTACGGCGCTCTTCTTCGGTTTCCTCATCTGGCTGGTGCCGGCGATCCTGCTCCGGAACACGGATGTGGTGAGCCGGCTGAACCTGCGGCCCTTCGCGTTCTTCGTCACCGGCTACGTCTTCAGCGGGCTGATGGCCCTCTACCTGCTGGTGCTGGACGCCGGCCACGACGTCGCGCCGGCGGCCGGCGCCGTCGCATCCCTGGCCCTCCTCTGGGCTGTTCGGCGGCAGTGGCGCCGGCATCGGCCACTGGGCACGCGGCAGGTGGCGAGCAGGCGACGTGGCGGCCCGGTCCAGCCGGTGCAGCCGGGTTNCCCCGGCCCGCCGGTGCAGCCGGGTTATCCGCATCAGCCCGGCCACCCGTACCCCCCCATGCCGCAGGCCGGGCCGGTCGCGAGAGGTCCATCCGGGTATCCCGAGACCGCCGGATATTCGCTTACGCAGCCGGATCAGCCCCGCCCGGGCGGGGGAGGAGACGGTCCGGGCGGGGGAGAAGACGACCCGGCAGGCGGGGCGGGNGATCCCGGTCAGCCGGGGNATCAGTCTGGGCCCGCGGGTCATCGGGCGGCACCGGACGGCGGTCGCGGGGCCGGTCGGCGGATCGCCGGCTACCCCTGGGCCGTTCCGCCCAGCGGGCCCAGACCGGGGGGCCTACCACCCGGCGCGCCCCCGTCCCCGCCACCGGCCGAGGCGGACCCTGATTCCTGATCACGGGTTCTTGATTTCTGGTCCGGTTCCTGGTCTCTGGCGCCTGATTCCGTCGCTCGTCGTTCGCCGCCCGGCGGGCCGGGCGGCGCGACACGGCAGGCTGGACCCGTCCGGGCGGTGGCGTACCGTCGTGTCATCGTCTGTCAGTGCCGGCGGTCCCCGCCAGCAGTGCCACTGAATTGATCTTCGAGGTCGAGATGCCCGCCCTGCGCTCCCGCACCACCACCCACGGCCGGAACATGGCCGGCGCCCGCGCCCTGTGGCGCGCGACCGGGATGACCGACGACGACTTTGGCAAGCCGATCGTCGCCGTGGCTAACAGCTTCACCGAGTTCGTCCCGGGGCATGTGCACTTGCGTAACCTTGGCTCGCTGGTGGCCGGGGCGGTGGCCGAGGCCGGTGGGGTGGCGCGCGAGTTCAACACCATTGCCGTGGACGACGGCATCGCGATGGGGCATGGCGGGATGCTCTACTCGCTGCCGTCCCGCGAGCTCATCGCCGACAGCGTCGAGTACATGGTGAACGCCCACTGCGCCGACGCCCTGGTCTGCATCTCCAACTGCGACAAGATCACCCCGGGGATGCTGCTCGCGGCACTGCGGCTGAACATCCCGACCGTGTTCGTCTCCGGCGGAGCGATGGAGTCGGGCAACGCGGTCATCTCCGGCGGCACGGCTCGGTCCAGGCTGGACCTCATCACCGCGATGTCGGCGGCGGTCAACCCGGACGTCTCGGACGGCGACCTGTCGACGATCGAGCGTTCGGCCTGCCCGACGTGTGGATCCTGCTCCGGCATGTTCACGGCGAACTCGATGAACTGCCTGACCGAGGCGATCGGGCTGTCCCTGCCCGGCAACGGGTCGNCCCTGNCCNCCGCCGCCGCCCGCCGTGAGCTGTTCGTCGAGGCCGGGCGCCTCGTGGTCGACCTGGCGCGGCGCTATTACGAGAAGGACGACGAGGCGGTCCTGCCCCGGTCGATCGCGACCGCCGCCGCCTTCCGTAACGCCTTCGCGGTCGACGTGGCGATGGGCGGCTCGACGAACACCGTGCTGCATCTGTTGGCCGCCGCCGTCGAGGCCGGCGTTGACGTCACCCTCGCCGACATCGACCAGATCTCCCGCACCGNCCCCTGCCTGTGCAAGGTGGCGCCGAGCTCCACCCGTTACTACATGGAGGACGTCCACCGGGCGGGCGGCATCCCCGCGATCCTCGGCGAGCTCGACCGGGCCGGGCTGCTCGACCCGGACCCGCACACGGTGCACTCCGCGAGCCTGCGCGAGTTCCTCGACCGCTGGGACGTCCGCGGCCCGAGCCCCTCGCCGGACGCGATCGAGCTGTTCCACGCGGCGCCGGGTGGCGTGCGCACGATCGAGCCGTTCAGCTCCACCAATCGGTGGGACACCCTTGACACCGACGCCAGGGACGGTTGCATCCGTTCGGTCGAGCACGCCTACTCCGCCGAGGGTGGGCTCGCGGTGCTGTTCGGCAACCTGGCCGTCGAGGGCGCCGTCGTGAAGACGGCCGGTGTGGACGAGGGCCAGTGGACCTTCCGCGGCCCGGCGCTCGTGGTCGAGAGCCAGGAAGAAGCGGTCGACGCCATCCTCACCGGGCGGGTCAAGGCCGGGAATGTGATCATCGTCCGCTACGAGGGCCCTCGCGGCGGTCCGGGGATGCAGGAGATGCTCTACCCCACCGCGTTCCTCAAGGGCCGCGGTCTCGGCCCGAAGTGCGCCCTGATCACCGACGGCCGGTTCTCCGGCGGGAGCTCCGGACTGTCGATCGGTCACGTCTCCCCGGAGGCGGCCCACGGCGGGACGATCGCCCTGGTCCGCGACGGGGACATCATCGAGATCGACATCCCGGCCCGCCGGCTGGAGCTCGTGGTCTCCGACGAGGAGCTGGCGAGCCGACGCGCGGCGCTGGAGGCGGCCGGCGGCTACCGTCCCACCGGGCGGGAACGGCCGGTGTCCATGGCGCTGCGGGCCTATGCGGCGATGGCGACCTCGGCCTCCACCGGTGCCGCGCGCGACGTCGGTCTGCTCGGCGGCTGATGAGGCGGCGTCCGGGCGGGCCTGGTTCGGACCGGGCCTGGTTCGGACCGGGACGGGTTCAGACCGGGACGGCGGCGGGGGCGGACGACGGCGTCGCGAGCGTCACGGCAAAATCCCCATCGGGATCCGTCCACTGCCGCGCCACCGCCCAGCCCGCCAGCGCAAGCTCCGAGGCGATGCCGTCCAGGGTGAACTTAGCGCTGATCTCGGTGAGGATCTCCTCCCCCGGTTGGAAGTCGACCGTAACGGCGAGGGTCGCGATCGAGACGCGCTGCTCCCGAACGGAACGTAGCCGCATCTCGATCCAGGAGTTCTCGGCGTTCCAGACCGCCACATGCGCGAATCCGCGGATGTCGAAGTCGCCCCCGAGTTCCCGGTTGATCACCGTCAGCACATTGCGGTTGAAAGCGGCGGTGACCCCGGCACCGTCGTCGTACGCGGCGACGAGGCGGTCGACGTCCTTGACGAGGTCCGTTCCCAGCAGTAGGGCGTCGGAGCTCTCGGCCTGCTCGCGCAGCGTACGGAGGAGGTTCTGCCGCTGCGCAGGGCGCAGATTGCCGACCGTGCCGCCGAGGAAGGCGAGCAACCGATGGCCACCTCGGGGCAACTGGTGCAGATGCCGTTCGAAGTCCCCGACCACGGCCGCCACGGAGAGCCCCGGGTAGGTGGTGAGGATTCCGCGACCTGCCCGCACCAGGGCCGCCTCGTCGACATCGAAGGGGATGAAACGGCGGAGGTTGCCGGCCGCCCGCAGCGCGTCGAGCAGCAGCCTGGTCTTGTCGGAGGTTCCCGATCCCAGCTCGACGAGGGTGTCGGCCGGACAGGCAGCCGCGATCTCGTCGGCGTAACTGACCAGGATGGCCCGTTCCCGCCGGGTCGGGTAGTACTCCGCCAACCGGGTGATCTTGTCGAACAGCATGCCGCCGGTGGTGTCGTAGAACCACTTCGGCGGCAGCTCGCGGGGGCTCGCGGTGAGGCCGGCGAGCACGTCGCGGGCCAGCGTGACGGCGCGATCCGACTCGTGCAGGTGGCGGTCGACGGAGAGGCCCGGGAACGGGATCTCCGCCGTGCCGTTCGCGCCCGTCCCCTCAGGGACGGCATCATCCGCTCGGGTGGTTGTCGGAGTCCTTGGTGTCATGGATGTACCCTCCATCAACGTGGTGCAACCCACGGTAACTGATCTAGGAGATCATGTTACGAAGAGTGACTTGATGTGTGTCGGCTACCAGGAGGTGATGGTCCGGAACGTCCACCCAGCCCGGTTCGTCATCGTCTGGTTCGCTTGCGACCAGGACTCCATCCTTCTCCCTCCGGTATGACAGGCTGTCCCGCCAGGCGGTCGCCACGATCTGGGTTCCATCCACCACCAGCAGGTTCAGCCGGGCCCGCTCGCCCGAACCCGCCGCGTCCAGCGACAGCACGACCTCGGCGACCGCCTCGGCGAGTGGACGCTTCCCGGCGTGCTCCCACACCAGCGCGGCGAGCAGCGCGGAGTCGCACGTCGAGTCCGGGACCGGAGCGTCGGGCCGGTCGCGCAGCATCCGCCGGACGGCCACCGGGTCGACCCGGCCGTTGTGGCTGAGCAGCCGGTGGCCGTCGGTGAAGGGAGCCGTCGCGCTTTCTTCGATCGGCATGCCGACGGTGGCGCTACGCACGGCCGCCAGCACGCAGCCGGAGGCGACCGCGCCGGCGATCGAGGCGTACGAGGCGTCCGTCCACATCGGCACGGCCCGGCGGAACCGGGCCGGCGCTGCCCGCAGCGCCGGGGCGTACCAGCCGACTCCGAACCCGTCGGCGTTCACCGTGCCGTGGCGCATCCGCCTCGGCGACCACGACTGGCGCAGCAGGCTGTACGGACGCTCCAAGGTCAGCCCCGCCAGGGTCCGTGGCGTTCCGATCCAGGCGAGGTGCCGGCACACCGAGGTCTCCTTCGCACGCGTGCTCGTTCGTCACCCGGCGTCGCGGGCCAGCCGGAATCCGGCGAAGATCTGCCGGCGGATCGGGTAGTCCCAGTTCCGGAACGTGGCGCGGACGGCGACGGCGTCCGTCGCCCAGCTGCCTCCGCGCAGGACGCGGAAGGACGACTCCCGCCCGGCCTTCGGAAAGAAGACCTCGCTGTACTCCCGGTAGGGGTAAGACACGAAGCCCGGGTACGGCGTGAACCCGCTCGCCGTCCATTCCCAGACGTCCCCGATCATCTGTTCGGCTCCGCAGGGACTCGCGCCCGCGGGATAGGCCCCCAGCGGGGCCGGGCCGCTCGTCCAGTTGCCCAGATTGGCACGCTCCGGAGTCGGATCGGTGTCCCCCCACGGATACCGCCGTGAACGTCCGGTGACCGGGTCNTAGGCGGCGGCCTTCTCCCACTCGGCCTCGGTCGGTAGCCGCCTGCCGGCCCAGCGGGCATGCGCCTCGGCCTCGTACCAGCACACGTGCTGGACCGGCTCGTCGAGGGGAACCGGCTCGACCCGGCCGAACCGGCGGCGCAGCCAGGTGCCGCCCTCGCGCCACCAGAACGCGGGCGCGCTCAGGCCCTCCGTCTGGCGCCATTCCCATCCCGCCGCCGACCAGAGCCGCTCGTCGTCGTATCCGCCGGCGTCGATGAAGGCGATCTGCGCCCGGTTGGAGACGGGGAGGGTGTCGATCCAGAACGCGGGGAGGTGGACGCGGTGGGCGGGACCCTCGTTGTCGAAGGCCCAGGGATGGATACTGGTGCCGAGGGTGAACTCGCCGCCCGGCACGAGGACCTCCGGCCGCGGCACCCGGCGGCCGGGCGGTGGCGCCGCGCCGGGAGCAAGTACCGGCGGTCCCTGGCGGAGCTGGTGCGTGGCGAGCATCGTTTCGTCGTGCATGTGCTCGTGCTGCACGACCATGCCGTAGACGAAGCCGTCGGCGAGCAGTCGTTCCCGCTCCGGTNCGGCAGCGGTTTCCGCGCCGGCGCCAGCCATCGGTCCGAACCGGTCGGGTCCGAACCGGTCGGGTCCGAACCGGTCGAGGAGGTCGAGAGTGCGGCCGCGGACCTCGTGCAGGTACGCCCTGGTCTCGGCGGGGCCGAGCAGGGCCAGCCGGCTGCGGCTCGCGCGGCTGTGCCGGAACGCGTCGTAGATGTCGTCGAGCCCCNGCCGCGTCCCNGTGCCGCCGGCCAGCGCGCGCACCAGCCAGAGATCCTCGTAGTTGCCGACGTGGGCGAGGTCCCAGACCAGCGGGGACATCAGCGGCGAGTGCTGGCGGAGGAGATCCTCCGCGGCGATGTCGGTGTACGTGAGTGAACGCTGGCGTGCGGTCCGCAGGGCGTCGGCGACGGTGTCGGCGGTGATCGGCTTCGCCTCCCGGATCGGCTTCGCATCCTGGTCGGCGGCGGTCTCCCGGTCGGCCGGGGCGGCTGGGGATGCCAGGGATGCCGGGGACCGGGTCAGACGAGTGAGACGCACCGGTGGGCCTCCTCACGCAGCAGACCGGCCGGGCCGATCGCGAGAAGTCGTTCGGTCAGTTCGTCGGCCGGACATCGGCCGCGGTCGAGGTAGCGCCCGGCGAACGACTCGACCGTCTCGGCGAGATCGGTCGCGCCGCCGCGGCGCAGGGCGCTCACGGCCAGGTCGACGCAGCGCACCGCCGCGCGTCGCAGGGGCTCGTCGGCCATGCCGAGCATCGCCGCGGCCGGCCAGCGATGCGCGACGGCCAGGCACGCCTCGAACGCTCCGTCCGCGGCGACCGGGTCGTCAAGCAGTACCGTCGGCATCGCGACGGCAGCCTGCCAGCCGTCACCCGGTTGCGCGTCGAGGTAGCGCAGTTCCCACCAGCCACGCGGTCGGACCGGGGGGAACACCGTGGTCGCATGGTAGGAGAGATCCTCGCGGGTCGGGGGACGGGTGACCGGGCCGCGGCCGGCGAGCCAGTCCCCGAAGGTTGAGTCGTCCCGGACCGGGANGAAATGATGATCGTCTTCGGGGTTGCCGGCCCTGGCGGGATTCTCGACCATCATCAGCTTGGCGTCGAGCAGGTACCGCGCCCACAGGTCGACGAGATCGGGCTCGGTGTCCCCGGACCCCGGGGCCGTGAGAGCGGCCGCGACGGGCCGGGTTCGGCTCGCGTCGATGCCGTCCCACACCGCCTGGCGGGTCGACCGCCATCCGGTCCGGCGGCCGGCGTACGCGGGTGAGGCGGCGAACAGGGCGGTGAGGACCGGGCCGAGAGCGTGGACGAGTTGGAACCGCCGCGCCGCCTCGGCAGGCGAGCCGCCGAGGTCCAGGTTGACCTGGACGGAGGCGGTCGAGTACATCATCACCGTGCCGGACGCCCCGCCCCCGGTCCGGAAATGCTCCTCCATCGCCNCGTATCGGGACGCGGTGGTCTGCCGCATCCCGACGCGCAGGGGATCGACCCCCATGCCGACGAGGGCCAGGCCGTCGACCGCCAGGGCGGAGCGGACCAGGTTCAGATCGGCGGAGCTCGCCCGCACGGCCGCGGTGAGCTCGGCCGGCGGCCCGGACAGCTCCAGTTGGCCGCCGGGCTCGAAGGTGATGCGGCTGCCCCCGGGCAGGACCGGCCCGCCGGGACCCGGGGNGGNCCCGGGNATCCGGGCGAGGGACGCCAGCGTGCGGGCCGGCGGGNTCAGACAGTGGACTGCCTGCGNGTCGACGATCAGCCACTCCGTCTCGATGCCGACGCATCCTCCCGGTACCGTCGGGCCACCGTTTCCCCGGGTGTCCTTGCGGTCGTTCCCCCGGATGCCCTTGCGGTCGTTCCCGCGGTCGTTCCCGTAGGCCGCCTCATCGCCTGTCCCGTGGACCGGCGTGACGCAGCCGGCCGCGAAGGCCCATACCTGGTCGGTGTCGATCGCCCGCCGCTGCGGCTGTGAGTGAGGGTGTGGTGGCTGCGGCTCGTCATTCCGGATCCCCTCGGGTGTCACGTGGCGTGGCATCCTGTGGCTCCTCTCCGGCACTGCAACTGTTCGACACCGCGCCCGACGGCGGCCTCCGGTGGGTTCTCCCCTGCGCCGCCGGCCCCCTACCCGGCCGCCGTACCCGGTGTCGCCTCGGCCGTCTCGCCGATGGGTGGTATAGATGTGTTTCCAACGTTCTTCTCCCTCGCATATTCCACGCCCTTGACCCTGTCGCTGTTGTGTATTCGATGGAATGGTGGCCGGGACGGACCGGGACGGACCGGGAGTCGGCAGCGCGCCGTGATTGGCTGACGGCGGAGCCGGTTCCGGACCCGGAGACAACGCCGAGCGCAACGGCGTCGTGACGGCGCCGGGAGGTGGTGACCGCGGACGTGTCCGATCGGCAGTCAGCGGGACGTTCGGCCATGGCCGAGTACCTGCGGCGCAAGCAGCTCTACGTCGCCGAGCGCAGCGATCATAAACGGCGGGCGATGGCCGTCGCCGGGGCCACGGCGGGNGNCGTCNCCCNCNTCGTCGCCGTGGNCATCCTCCTGGCCGGGCTGCCCGCGCTCGTGGCCGTGCAGCTCGCGATCATCTCGGCCGTCGTGGTGGTCCTCGTCGCGGCGACCCGGTTTCTCCGGTCCCCGCCGGAGATCGAGGCCTGGCGCGAGGACGCGGAGGCCGAACGCAGCACCGCACGGGCGTTGGACCGTCTGGCCCGGGCCGGCTACACCGTCCTGCACGACCGTGCGCTGGCCGACTCGGCCGGCAATATCGACCATCTCGTCATCGGGCCATCCGGGGCCTGGGTGATCGAGACCGACGCCCATCCGGGACCGATCCGCCAGAACACCGCCGGGGTCTGGGCCGGCAAGGTTCCATTGCGGGCGATGCTGGGGCTGGTCGCGTGGATGGGCGAGGAGGCCACCGCGCAGCTCCTCGCGGAACTGCCGGCGGGCTGGCAGCTGGAGGTCCAGCCGGTCGTAGCCTTCGCCCGCGCGGATCTTCCCGCCGGCTTGGCCCTCGTCGAGGGCGTGCTGTTGCTGCCCACCACCGGGGTGGCCGACTACGTGCTCTCCGCCGGGGTCGTGCTTCGGCCCATCGACGTGGCGATGCTGGTCGACGTGGCCGGGCGGGTGTTCCCGGCCTATGCGGTGTCGGGACCCCCGCCGTCCTGGCCGGCCCGATCCCGGCTGCGTGGCCTGCTGCGGCGTTGATCGGTTCGCAGTGACGTTGATCAGGACGATGCGACCCGGTCCGACCACGGTGCCGGCGGGCGGGATACCGTTGGGNGAAGGNGGCCTACGAAGGAGACGAGATGGTTCGCAAGGTGACCGTGCTGGCTCTACTGGCGAGCGCCGGAGCCGCGCTGACCGCCGTCCGGCGCCGCGGCAGGGGCAAGGAGGAGATCGACCTCTGGCGGGAGGCGACCTCCGCGGCGGGCGCCCCGGCCGGCGGGCGCTGAGGTCCGCGGCAAGGCCGGGCTGCCACCCCGGCCCGAGGNGCCCGAGGNGTCAGCCCGTCAAAGCTTCCAGCTCAGGGCCTCAGAGCTCGACTAGGCCCACGTCGACGACCAGGGTGCCGACCAGCCCGGTCGGGGCGGCGAGGTGCAGCTCGATGTGCGTCTCCGGTACCAAATCCTCGACGACGCGCAGCGGCACGTGGATTGAACCCCGTGCTCCGATCGGGAAGAAGCGCATGGGAATCCCGTTCCGCAGGAGGATCGGNCAGATCAGCTCGTCCGTCGAGTTACCGCCCCGAAAGTAGAGCGGCTGGGCGGTGATGCCGGCTGGGACGACGTAGCTGAACGACGAGCCAAGCGAAATCGGAACATCCAGACCTTTGCCCTCGAAGGGGACAATGCCCTGCAGGAAGCGAGGAGTCGTGAACATCCGCTCATCCTTCCGTCGGGTATCCGTGTGCATGCTTTCCGTATCTTCCTCTGGGTATTTTCGCTCGGAGCTGTTTCCACCGCGTTACGTCGGCCATCGAGGGAGCGTCGGGCGCGGCGTGGATCTCGAGCGTGGAGTGTGCCGACTATAAGGAATCTGCGGGTAAAGACGCTGGCAGAAGGCTTGACCTGGCGTGTGGTGGCGTGGGGAGGCACCGTAGAACCATGACCACCCCGACCTCGTCTCGACCGTCCGACGCCCTCGTTCCCGGCGCGGGAGCCGATGCCGACCCCGGGGCGGGCGTGAGCATCGCTCAGGAGTCGAGCATCGACACGTCGCCGCCGTCCGGTCCCTCCTACCTCCCCTCGGTGGTTCCGCACGATCGGCTCGCCGGATGCGCGGCGGCCCATCGGCGTCTGCTGGAGGTGGCCGGCCGGCTGGACGACGTCGTCGTGCGCCGTCCGTTGGGCCTGCCGGGCTGGACGGTCGGTCATCTGCTCACCCACCTGGCCCGCAACGCGGACGGTCACACCGGCATGGTCGAAGCCGCCCGGGCCGGTGGGATCCGGGCCCAGTATCCCGGGGGCGCGCGGCAGCGGGAGGACGGCATCGCCGCCGGTCGCGATCTGCCCGCCGCGCACGTCCGCGACGACCTGGTGGCCGCGGTGACCCGGCTGGAGCGGGCCTGGGACGGCGTGCAGGTCGACGTCTGGCGCACGGGTCTCGGGCACACCGCCACCTATGGCCTGACGACCCTTGCCGATCTGGTCTTCCTCCGCTGGCGGGAGACCGAGATACACCTCGTCGACCTCGATCTTGCCGATCTCGGCGGTCCCGGCTGGGCGGACCTGAGCCCGGCCTACGTCCAGGCCGAATGGGAGTGGACCCTGCGCGGGCTGCCGGCCCGAGTACCCCCGGAGATCACCGTCGTGCTGGCGCCGGGGGACCGGCCGTCGACCGCCGTCGGTCGCGGGCAGCGGCGCGTGGTCGTCGACGCGCCTACCAGGCCGACGCTGCGCTGGCTCGCCGGCCGGGACCCGGGCCGGCCGGACTGGCCCACCCTCGCCCCCTGGGAATGACCGGCGCTTTCTCGGACTGACCGGCCGGCCGCTCGGTGTCCCGGGTCGGGGGCCGGCGGGACCCGCGACGGGGCGGGCTTCTTCTGAGGTTTCCGGCTAGCGCGACAATGTCTGCCGTGTTGGACAACAGGGACAACTGGGGTGAGGCGGCGCGCGGGCGACGTGGGGATCGCGGCCGGGGCTTTTCATGATCACGATGGCCTTGTTCAACAACAAGGGCGGCGTCGGTAAGACGACCCTCGCCTACCACCTGGCGCACATGCTGCAGCGCATGGGTCACCGGGTGCTCGCGGTCGATCTCGATCCGCAGGCGAACCTGACCGCCCAGTTCCTCGACGAGGACGAGCTGACCCAGCTGTGGGAGGAGCCGGAGGTCACCGCGTCGTCCGCGCCGAAGTCCATCATCGACCTCGACGTGCGCCCGGTTCGGATCGTCCCCGGTACGGGGACGATGGCGACGGCGATCGGGCCAATCATGGAGGGGGTCGGGGACGTCACGCTCTTCGATCCGGTGACGATCGAGGACGGTCTGTGGCTGCTGCCCGGCGACGTCGAGCTGAGCGTCTTCGAGGACCGGCTGTCGGCCGCCTGGCCGAACAGCTTCCTCGGCAAGGACATCGCGGCGCTGCGTACGACGACGGCTTTGCACCGGGTCATCGACCATGGTGCCCGCTCGGTCGGCGCCGAGATCGTGCTCATCGACGTGGGGCCCAATCTGGGGGCCATCAACCGGGCCGCGCTGCTGTCCGCCGACACCGTGCTCATGCCACTGACGGCGGACCTATTCTCGCTGCGAGGGCTGCGCAACCTCGGCCCCACACTGCGGGAGTGGCGTTCCACCTGGCAGGGCATGGTGCTGCCGAAGATTCCCGAGCGTATCTCGGCCCCGCGCGGGCTGATGATGCCGATCGGGTACATCGTGATGCAGCCGCCGACGCGGACCGACCGGCCGGCGAAGGCGCACGACCGGTGGCTCGACCGGATTCCCGAGGTGTTCGCGACCTCGGTGCTCACCAGCGGGAACCCCGGACCGCATGACCGTTCCTTCGAGATCGCCACCCTGGGGCACTACGCGAACCTGATCCCGCTGGCGCACGACGCCCGTAAGCCGATGTTCGAGCTGCGGGCCGGAGACGGCGCACTCGGCGGTACGCAGAGCGCGGTGCGGCGCTGCTACTCCGACTTCCGGGATCTCGCGGTTAAGGTGCGGGAGCGGCTGGCCTTCATCGATCCGACCCTGCGCCGGTCCTGACCGACGGGCCTCGCGGCCGGTGCCGGCACGGCCGTAGCCGTAGCCATCGCTGACGGCGGCGTCGGCGGGCCGGTTATCCACAGGGTGGCGATTGGGGGAGTCGCGGCCCGGTTATCCACAGGGCGCCCGCGGGGCCCGATGGTCGTAGGCGGGCACTGTGATCGCCGGAAGACCGGATCAACCCGAGCATCGGTGTCCCCCTATGGTTCCCGTGCCGGACCAACGTCCGAGGAGACCGTCATGCCGTACGCTTGTGAAGCGCTTCGCCGAGGTGGTCATCGTCGGGTGGTTCCGTCCCGGCCGGAGTGCGTCCCGCGGGGGGCGTAGCTCAATTGGCAGAGCACTGCCTTTGCAAGGCAGGGGTTAGGGGTTCGAGTCCCCTCGTCTCCACCAGCAGGTTTGCATGATCGACGATCATTGTTAGTCGGTGCCCGTCAGCGGATCGTCAGCAGGGTCATCGAGCGCCGCTCGAAGTCGATCTTCATAGTCCGCCGGTCGGTGGGTGTATCGATCGAGAGTCGTACTGGCGTGCTCGTGCCCCAACGCCGCCTGAACCAGATTCACCGGCACCCCTTCCGAGACGAGCCACGTCGTATAGCAGTGCCGGAGCCTGTGGAAAGTCAGCGAGGAAGGTAGTCCGGCAGCGTCACGCGCAGGCACCCACACGTTCCGCCGGAAGTTCGAGCGCCGCAGGTGATGCCCGACCGAGTCAGGGAAAACAAGATCATCATGTCCTGTAGGGACGACCCCAGCTTGCCGCCGGAGCGCAGCCCCGAGCAGGGATGGCACGGGCACGACCCGCCGCCCGGCTTCCGTCTTCGGGTACGACTTCATGCTGATACCCCCCGAGACTTCCACCGCCGTCTCCACCACGACGATGCGTCCGGACAGCAGGTCAACGTTTCGCCAGTGGAGACCGACGCATTCACCCCACCGGAGCCCCGCGTAGGCCGCAGCGAGGACGAGCGCCCGATACCGTTCCGGTACCTCTGGCAGGAGCTTCCCCGCCAACTCCTCACGGGTGATGAGTTCGTCTGCCACCGAACCTTTGCGGCGCGCAGGCAGACGGACGCCCTCACATGGGTTGATCGCGATCAGGCGGCCCCGGACAGCGGCCTTCATGATCGAGGACATGATGCCAAAACAGGAGATCACCGTCTGCGCCGCAAGGCTTCCCGCCAGGCGAGTCACCCACGCCTGAACATCGAGGAAAGAGATCTTATTCAACGGCCAGTCTCCCCACTGCGGAACGATATGGCACCGCATCCGAGATTTCGCAGCATCCGCCGTCGTCAGTTCCACCCGACGGCTTTCCTCCCAACGACGGGCGTGGTCACGAAACAGCACCCGCCCTGCCGAGGGATCGAGGTAGGTCCCCCGCGATTTCTCCGCCTCCACCGTCGCCAGGAAACCGGACGCATCCTTTTTCGTGCGGAAGGTCTTGGCTCGCTGTCGACCGGAAGGGTCACGCCAGTTCGCACGCCAAGTCCCCGACGGGGTCTTTACGATATGCCCCATTAGGCCGCCTCCACCCGTCCCGCGATCCACGCATCGAAACGCGCCCGGGGGACCACCCAACGGCGGACACCGGCCCGAATCGCTGGAATCTCACCCGAACGCACCATGACATAAGCCACACCACGACTCACACCGAGAAGCACCGCCACTTCATCGACGGTGTAGGTACGCCGTTCGACAACACTAATATCAGCCATGATCGTAAACCTTTCACA
>NZ_JPGU01000016.1:52878-89020 GCF_000732115.1 Frankia sp. CeD | reverse complement strand
GCCCTGGACGCCCGCGGTCGTCAGCGTCGGCGACGTGGCGATCGCCGCGGCGCTGGGACTGTTCGGAACGCTGGCCCCCGTGCGGGCGTGGCGCACGTTGCAGGCCCGCCGCCACGCCAGGGCGGTACAGTCTCCGGCCCAGGGGAACCTCGGCGATGGCTCACCGGATGGGTTCGGCGACGCCGACGAGGACGACGGCCTCGACGGACCCGCCGGTCACCTCCCGTCGGTGCGGACTGGCACGATGACTGCACGTCGAAGCAGAACGGAGGGAGATTCCTGATGGCGAAGAAGAAGCGCAAGCGGCGCGCACGGGCGAAGAACAAGGCCAACCACGGCAAGCGCCCGAACACCTGAGCCACCCGGCGGGCCGTGGCAGCCACGGCCCGCCCCCGGGCTGCCCGATACTCCGTCCGGCCCCAGCTACTCCGGCGGGCCCCAGCTACTCCGGCCGGTACTCGGCGGCGTCGATCTCCACCCGGGCGGCCCGCAGCCGGGCGAGCAGGCTCGCCCGCAGCGACTCGGGCGCCCGCTCCCCGCCGCACTTACGGGCGACGAGCATCTTCACCTCGTGCTCCACTCCGAACTCGCGCAGGCAGGGGGAGCATTCGTCAAGGTGGGCCCGAATCAGATTCTGCTGCCCGCCCTCACACTCACCGTCGAGATACAGAAAAACCGCGTCGAGCACTTTCCGGCAATCGATCTCGTGTGGACCGCCGCAGCTCACGACGCACCGCCCTCGCCGTCGGCGGAACCGGCCGCCACGAGCCCACGGTCCAAGGCGTACTTCTCCAGGGACTTCCGCAGACCCCGGCGACCGCGGTGCAACCGGGACATCACGGTCCCAATCGGCGTACCCATGATCTCCGCGATCTCCTTGTAGGCGAAGCCCTCGACGTCGGCGAGGTACACCGCCATGCGGAAGTCCTCGGGCAGGGCCTGCAGGGCGTCCTTGATGTCACTGTCCGGCAGGTGTTCCAACGCCTCGGTCTCCGCGCTCTTGAGCCCACTGGACGTATGCGACCCCGCCTCGGCGAGCTGCCAGTCCTCCACCTGCTCGGTGGGGCTCTGCAACGGCTGGCGCTGCCGCTTGCGGTACGTGTTGATGAACGTGTTCGTCAGAATCCGGTAGAGCCAGGCCTTGAGATTCGTGCCCGCCTGAAACTGGTGGAAGGCCGCGAACGCCTTGACGAAGGTCTCCTGCACGAGATCCTCCGCGTCGGCGGGATTACGGGTCATGCGCAGGGCTGCCGCATACAGCTGGTCGAGGTAGGGAAGGGCGTCCTGCTCGAAACGGGCGCCTCGCTCCTCGGTGGTCTCGTCGACCAGGATCACTTCCTCACCGTCATGCTCCCCGGCGGCCCACCCCGCGTCCACCACACCTGACCGGGCGACACGCGACCGTCCTTCCAGAGCGGACGATACCCCGGCCAAAGCCGGAGCGCGCATCGGCGCAACGCTCGGCAAAGGCCGGCCGGCGGCGGTCCGCGCCTGCGCGGACCGCCGCCGGCCGGTGCTGCTCCCAGGAGTCATGAAGCCTCCGTGACGTCATCTGGCTGCCGGTTAGCTGTCGGCTGACTGCCCACACAACCGGATCAGCCCGCGGATGATTCCCGCAGCCGGCCCCGCAGCCAGAATGCGCCGACCCGGGCCGCTTCGGCCACGCCCTCGCCGGGCGGACGCGCATCCCGTCGGCGGGTCTGGAAGGAGTGGTCGGCTCCCGCGACGAGATGGATCTCGCGGCCGAGTTCCGGATCGGGCCGCGGTCGCCCGAAGGAGTCCCGCTCACCCTGGACGACGAGCACCGGGACGCCCGCGCCGTCGAGTTCGTCCTGCCGCGACGGCCTGGTTTTGCCTGCCGGCGTGGTTCCCGGTGGCTGGAGCGGGAAGCCGAGGGCGAGCACGCCGCACGCCTCGAGCCCGGCCGCGACCCGCATAGCCACCCGCGATCCCATCGAGGCGCCGGCGAAGGCCAACGGGCGCGGCGGGCCCAGCGCCTCGACCGCGGCGATCGCGACCGCGTCGAGCCGGGCCGGCCGGTCCGGCGCCCGCCGCCCGGCGACGCGGTACGGCATCTCCAGCCGCGCCACCTGCACCCCGACAGAGGTGAGATATGCCGCAAGTTGGACGAAAAGCGGCGTGTCCGTGCCAGTCCCGGCTCCGTGCAGGAAGAGCACCGTCGACTCCGCCGTGCCGGGAACCACCAGCAGCCGTCCGCCGTCCACAGCTGTGGGCGCTCCATCACCCGGGACCTGCCCGGGGTCGGCGGCGGTGGACGGCGAATCCGGTGCGCATCTATCCGCGCGAACAGGGAAGGACACGGCGTGGTCGAGCCTGGAATCTGTCAGACTTCCGCCTTGAGTGTGTGACTTACCTCGCATCATCGCCCCTCGAAGGGTAGGAACGTTTCATGCCGCCTGGCCCCGACGCCGATCCGGGTCCGTCTCGCGGACGAGCGAACACCCTGGTCTGCGAGGCTCCAGCCAACAGTGACGACCCATACTGGGCGTTCTACGAAGAGGTCGCGGCGGTCCAGCTCCGCGAATGGCTGCCGTCCCGGCCCGCGCGGGTGCTCGACGTCTCCGGCCCGCGGGCCCGCTTCGCCCGCCAGATGGTGAGCACCGGCCATCAGGTCGTCCGGGTGGTCACCAGCGCCCTGCCGCCCGATCCGGCAAGCGGTCCCGGAACGCTTCTGCCGGTGGTGGGGGACCCCCGCTCGCTGGACTGGTTCGCTCCCGGTTCCTTTGACGCCGTCCTCGCCGAGGCTCGGGCGCTGTCGTTCTGCCTCGCCACCGAGACCATCCTGGAGGAGATCCATCGGATGCTGCGGCCGGGCGGCCAGCTGCTGCTCTGCGTCGATTCCCTGCTGCTCGGACTCGCCCGGCTCGCCGAACAGCACCGCTGGGCGGAGCTGTCCGACGTCCCGCGGGCGGACGTGGTACTCGTGCCGGCGGAAGACGGAACGATCACCCGGTGTTTCTGGCCCGAGGAACTTCGGGCACTGCTGACCAGCGCAGGGCTCGACGTGGACTGGATCCGCCCGCGCACCGTGCTCTCCGCGGAGGCGGTCAAGCGCGCGGTCGCCGAGGACGTCTCGTGCTTCCCCNCCCTGGTACGCACGGAGGTGGAACTCTCCGCCGAGCGTGAGGGTGAGTCCATCGGCATCCATCTCATCGCCTCGGCCCGCCGGTCCGCCTAAGATCCGGCGCGGCGGTCGGTCCACGCGGGCCAGGGGGCGAGGCGTTCGAGGACGGCCGCGATTCCCAGGAGCCGGGCCTCGTCCCCGTGCCGGCCGGCGGGAATCAGGTGGCGGGAATCAGGTGGCGGGAATCAGGTGGCGGGAATCAGGTGGCGGGAATCAGGTGTCGGGAATCAGGTGTCGGGAATCAGGTGTCGGCCGGCGCATGTCACGAGGACGCGGTTGACCCGGGCCGTCGTCCGGCATGCTGTCATGGTGAGCATCCTGACGGGTAGCGAAGCCACCGGAACGCAGTCCGATCCGTGGCCGGCTCCACTCGCACGGCAACCGGTCGAGGCCGTCGTCGCGGTGCCCGGCTCGAAGTCCGGCACAAACCGGGCACTCGTGCTCGCCGCGCTGGCGAACGGAACCTCCCGGCTGCGGGGTGCGCTGCGCTCCCGCGACACCCTGCTGATGGCCGGGGTGCTGAGGACGTTGGGTATCGAAGTATCCACCGAGGGTCCCGACTGGGTCGTCCACGGCCACCCGACACCGAGCGCCGCACCCACCGCGCGCGCGGAGTGCGGAAACGCGGGCACCGTGGCGCGCTTCACCCCGGCACTGGCCACGCTGACCCGCGGCGACGTCGTCTTTGACGGAGACGCGCGGATGCGCGAGCGTCCGCTCACCCCGCTGCTCGGCGCGCTGCGCGAGCTCGGCGCCGAGATCGACGGCGACCGAATGCCCTTCACCGTGCACGGCCGAGGGCGGCTGCGTGGCGGCGAGGTGATCGTGGATGCCTCCCACTCCAGCCAGCTTGTCTCGGGGCTGCTCCTCGCCTCCCCGCACTACGACACCGGGGTGACGGTCGTCCACCGCGGGTCCCGGCTGCCATCGGCTCCCTACCTGGACATGACCGTCGCGGATCTACGGGCCGCCGGTGCCACGGTCGAGGTCGACGCCGTGTGCTCCCCCGCGGCCGGCCCGGTGGCGGACNCCCGGCGCTGGCGCGTCGAACCGGGCCGGCCGACCGCCGCGGACCGGACCATCGAACCGGACATGAACAGCGCGGCGGCCTTCCTCGCGGCGGCGGTCGCCACCGGCGGGCGGGNGNTGATCTCGGNCTGGCCGGAGTCGACCGAGCAGCCCGGCCGGCTGCTGCCCGATCTGCTGGTGGCGATGGGAGGCACGGCCCGGCGCACGTCGGCGGGCCTGGAGATCACCGGCGCCGGTGCCGTCCACGGGATCGACGTCGATCTGTCCGACTTCGGGGAAGCCGCTCCGATACTGACCGCCCTCGCCGTGCTCGCCGACTCGCCGTCACGGCTACGGGGCATCGCGCACCTGCGGCTGCAGGAGACCGACCGGCTGGCCGCCCTGGCCCTCGAACTCGGTCGCCTGGGCGCACGGATCACCGTCGCCGACGACGGGCTGGCGATCAGTCCGGCGCCCCTGCACGGCGCCCGGCTCGACCCGCACGCCGATCATCGGCTGGCGATGGCCTACGCGGTGGTCGGCCTCGTGGTGCCCGGGATCGTCATCGACGACATCGCGACGACCGGCAAGACGGTGCCGGACTTCCCCGAGATGTGGACGGCGATGCTGGACCAATGAGCGGCGCGACGCGACGCCCCCCAGGCCAGGCCGGCTGCCCCCCGGGTCCGACCGACAGCGCCGGCGGCTAGTCCGATGGCCCGCGAGCTGGACGAGGACGACGTCCGGGTCCGGCCGAGCCGGGGATCGCGCCCCCGGACCCGGGACCGGCCCGACCATGCCGAGGCGGTCGCGGCGGTGGNAGTGGGNGTCGACCGCGGCCGGTACACCTGCCGGCTCGACACGATGGCCGACCGCCTGGTCGCGGCCGTGCGCGGTGGGTCGATGCGCCGGACCTCCGTGATAGTCGGTGACCGGGTGGCCCTCGTGGGAGATGTCTCCGGGGCGGCGGGCCTCTTGGCGCGCATCGTCCGCCGCGAGGAACGCACGAGCGTCCTGCGGCGCACCCCCGACGACAGCGATCCGGTGGAACGCCCGATCGTCGCGAACGCCGACGTCCTGGTCATCGTCTGCGCGGTCACCGATCCGCCGCCGCGGCCCGGCCTGATCGACCGATGCCTGGTCGCCGCCTACGACGGCGGGCTCTCCCCGGTCCTGTGCCTGACCAAGACGGATCTCGCGGATCCGGCAGCGCTGGTGGACCTGTACCGCCCACTCGGACTCCCCGTCGTGACCACGCGCCCCGGTGGGGACCTGCGCGCGCTGCTGGAGCTGCTGACCAATCGGGTCAGTGTGCTGTTCGGGCACAGCGGGGTCGGCAAGTCCACCCTGGTGAACCGGCTGGTGCCGGCGGCGGACCGGGCGATCGGCGAGGTCAACGCCGTGACCGGCCGCGGCCGGCACACCTCGTCGGCCGCTGTCGCACTGCGGCTGCCCCAGGGGGGCACTGTCGTGGACACCCCGGGTGTCCGGTCGTTCGGGCTCGGCGCGGTGTCCCCGGACCGCGTGCTGCGCGCCTTCGAGGACCTCGCCGCGGCCGCCGCGCACTGTCAGCCCGGATGCCAGCACCTGGCGCCGTCCCCCGACTGCGCCCTGGACTCGGCGGTGCGGGACGGCCATGCCGACGCCGCCCGGCTGGCGAGCCTGCGCCGGCTGCTCGGCACCCGCGGAGCCTCACCTTGATCGCAATAGATCGGGAGATTGGTCACACTAACCCCGCCACCTGGTGTCCGGCGCCCGGGACCACCGACGCGCGGTGGGGCTCGGCTCGTAGTCTCGCAGGCGTGACCCCGCCTAACCCCGCATCCGTGAGCATCGAACCGACCGCGGACTCCGACACCGTCGCCATCGCCGACGATCTGGCCCTCGCGCTCAGCCTCGCGGACGCCGCCGACCGGATCACTCTTTCCCGATTCCAGGCAGTAGACCTGCACGTCGAGTCGAAGCCGGACAACACCCCGGTCTCCGACGCCGACACCGCCGTCGAGTCCATGATCCGCAAACGGCTCGCCGTGGCCCGGCCGGGCGACGCCGTGCTCGGCGAGGAGGAGGGTCTCGTCGGATCGGGCGCCCGCCGGCGCTGGATCCTGGACCCCGTTGACGGCACCAAGAACTTCGTGCGCGGCGTGCCCGTCTGGGGCACCCTGCTCGGACTCGAGGTGGACGGCGAGATGGTCGTCGGGGTCGCGAGCGCCCCGGCGATGAGCCGACGGTGGTGGGGAGCCCGGGGCACCGGCGCCTTCACTCGCGACGCCACCGGCGACACCCGTGCCCTGAAGGTCTCCTCGGTCACCAGCCTGGGTGACGCCTTCCTGTCCTTCGCCTCCGTCGAGGGCTGGCAGACCGCCGACCGGCTGGAGGAGTTCCTCCACCTCGCCGGCCAGGTCTGGCGGACCCGCGCCTACGGCGACTTCTGGTCGCACATGATGGTCGCCGAGGGCGCCGTGGACCTCGCCTGCGAGCCCGAGGTGTCGCTCTGGGACATGGCCGCGCTCCAGGTCATCGTCGAGGAGGCCGGTGGCCGGTTCACCGACCTGGGCGGGCGCCGGGGGCCGGGACACGGCACGGTGCTCACCACCAACGGGCATCTCCACAACGTCGCGCTGCAGTCGTTCAACGGCTCTTCATGATCGGTTTTGCGCATCGTGGTTCTCCCGCCCCCGGCCAGCGGGAGAACTCCCTGCCCGCGTTCCGTCGCGCTCTGGCCGGCGGGGCGAGTGGGCTGGAGTCGGACGTCTGGCTCGCCGCCGACGGCGTTCCGGTCCTGCATCATGACGGTGTGTTCGGCCCGCCCGGGCGGCGTCGGCGGATTCCCGACCTGACCGCCGACCGCCTGCCGGGGTGGCTGCCAACCCTCGCGGAGTTCTACGCGCAGCTGGGTACGTCCTTCGAGTTCAGTCTTGATCTGAAGGGCCCGCCGGGCAGCTGGGCGGACGCGGCGGCGGCCGTCGTCACCGTCGCCCGCGAGGCCGGTGGCGGCGAGGCCGCGAGGCGGCTGTGGCTGTGCGGCGGGCTCACGGACCTAGCGAAATACCGACCGCTGGATGACGACGTCCGGCTGGTGAACTCGACGTCGATCCGCGACATCGTCACCGGCGGCGGAATGACCGCGTACGGCGATGAACTCCGGGCCGTCGGAGTCACCGCCCTCAACCTGCGCGCGCGTGAATGGACCCCACCACGGGCCGGCATCGTCGGTGTTCTCCACGACCTGGGTATCGCCGTGTTCGGGTGGGATGCGCAACGAACAACCACACTGACCCGGCTAGCCGGCTACGGGCTCGATGCGGTCTACAGTGACCATCTACGCCGGCTGGTACGCGTGACGGGTGCCACCCGGGCATAGCCAGCAGAGGTGCCCGGTGACGCGACTGTCGTAGGTGCGCCAAGGTCAGACGAATTGGGTAGTCAACCAGGCGAAGTCGTTGATTCAGTTGTGCGCAGCGTGACGCGACTCCGGCACACCGTCATATCACTGCTGGTTAGGATAGCGCCGTGCAAGCTATAGCCGGCGTCGCCCTCGATCACCAGGGAAAGATCGGTTCCCCGAACCTGCGGATTGACCACGAAAGGGATAACACTCACTCCCGCGCCGGCAGCCGACGATGGCGCATCGTGGCACTTTCTTGACACCGGGATGGCGGGAGGCTGCACTCAGTCCTCCTCGGCGACTTTCAGCATCTGCTCCGGAAACCCGGTGCGTTCCGCCACATGCTCGACGGAGTATCCCTGTCGTAGCAGGTCACGAGCCTGTTCCAGGGTCCAGCCCCGACCGGGGTCGACCCGACGGACAACTACCTCACTCGCCTGGCGCCGTTCCTGGGGCCAGCTGAGTCGTGCACGGCGTGCCAAGGGTCGACCTCCGAGATTTGAGAGGACTTTGGTGTTACGCCACCAAGGATAGGCCATATTGACGTCGGCCTGCCCGTTGAACTCCACGATAGCGGGTNCCGACCAGTTAATGCAGACCCGCGCCGGAAGACAGCGCATCACGCGAAGACTCTGGCCCGAACAGGCGGCACGCCAAGAGGTACGAGAGTCCTTGATCCTCGGCTGGCCGGATCCATCGGTGACCGGGAAGACCTTCCGCGAGAGCGGTTCAGCCGAGAACGGCACCGACGCATCTCACCGGGTGACTTCCCGCAAGGCATGGCTATGGATGGCCAACCGGGTCGTGGATGCATAGCGGCTCCGCTCCGATGCGACGGGTCACCTCGGTGAACGTATAACGGCGGATCCCGGCCCCGCGGTGGCCGGCAGCCGTGCCCGTTTATCGGCTCCGGGTGAGGCCACGACCCGCGGCTTCCGCCGGGGCCGAACGCGCGCCCGACGGCTGGACGGCGGGCGCGGACACTTCCGTGGTCCTGGTCGAGCGGCCGTGCTCACGCAGCATCGTCCGCCACTGCTGCGGGGAGTGACTCGCCGGCCGGGTGGTCGCCAGAAAATCCTCGAGAACCGCCCGGAAGCGTTCGGGGTCAGTGTGATGGGGGAAATGCCCGGCACCGGAAAAGATCTCCAGGCGGCTCCCCGGCATCGCCTCGTGCGCCATCCACGCGTGCTCAACCGGGATGACGGCATCCCGGTCACCCCAGACGATCAGCGAGGGCATCCCGGCGGCGAGGTAGCACCGGTCCAGCATCGTGATGGACTGCCCACGCCCGTCCACCGCCGACCGTAGCGTGCGCAGGAACGCCGCCCGCGCGGTGGGTACGCCCAGCGAGTCGAAGACGTTCAGGAGATCGTCGGCGTCCCGCCCGAGATCGGTGTGCAGCAGGCGCAGCGCGTGCATTCCGGCCCAGCCGGCGACCCGCACCGGCGGCATGCCGATCAGGGAAAGCNCCGCCCCGGCTCCGGGCACGGCCGCCGCCCGCAGCGCGGGATGCAGGTGCGGCCCGNCCCCGCCGGTGGCGACCAGCACCAACCGCTCGCAGCGCTCCGGGAACTGGTAGGCGAACTGCATGGCCACCCCGCCGCCCAGCGAGTGTCCGACGACCGTGGCGCGCTCGACTCCGAGGATGGTGAGCAGGTCACGCATGCCGCACGCGTAGCCGGCCACCGAGTAGTCACCGCGCGGTTTGTCCGACTCGCCGTGTCCCAGCAGGTCGGGAGCGATGACGGTGTGCCGGCGGGCCAACTTCGGGATGATCGAGGCCCAGGTGCGCGCGTTGTCCCCGATGCCGTGGATGAGCAGTAGANCCGNCCCGCGCCCGGCCCGCAGATAGCACCGCCGGTACCCGTGGACCGTGACGAAGCGGGAGGTCAGCGGGCCCACCCGGGGCACGCCATGGGCACGGCCGCCCCCGGTGCTCGTCGTCCCGTCTGCCGATGCCACGACCGAGGCTGGATTCTTCCTCACTCGCCACCACCCNCCCGCGACTCGCCGCCACCCACCTGCCCCCGCTCGAAGCACACCATCCTACTTCCACGGCCTNCCCCGGGAGCCGGCCCGGGACTCGTACCCGCCTCCCCGCGCCCGACCGCTTCTGACCTGGTGGTCAGAACCTGATGGTCAGAATTCGATGTTGCTCATCACATGCTTGATCCTGGTGTAGTCCTCCAGGCCGTAGACCGACAGATCCTTGCCGTACCCGCTCTTCTTGAACCCACCGTGCGGCATCTCCGCCACGAGCCGGATGTGCGTGTTGATCCATACGCAGCCGAAGTCCAGCCGGCGGGCGACCCGCAGGGCCCGGCCGTGATCGCGGGTCCAGACGCTGGAGGCCAGGCCGTATTCGACCCCGTTGGCCCAGGCAACCGCGGTGTCCTCCGAGTCAAACCGCTGCACCGTGATGATCGGGCCGAACACCTCGGACTGGATGAGCTCGTCGTCCTGGCGCAGACCCGAGACGACCGTGGCCGGGTAGAAGTAGCCCGCCCGGTCCAGCGGAGCACCGCCGGCGAGCACCTCGGCATGTTCAGGTGCCCGCTCCACGAAACCGCTCACCCGGGCCAGTTGGCCCGCGTTGTTGAGGGGCCCGTAGTCGACGTCGGGCTCCTCCGGCGATCCAGTCGCGGTCTTCCCGGCCGCCTCGGCCAGGGCGGCTGCGAGCTCGTCGTGGACGCCCGGCGCGGCCAGCACCCTGGTCGCCGCCGTGCAGTCCTGGCCGGCGTTGAAGTACGCGGCCTCGGCGATCTGCCGCGCCACCACCGCCGGATCCACGTCGTCGAAGACGATGACCGGCGCCTTGCCCCCGAGTTCGAGGTGCACCCTCTTCAAGGAGTCCGCCGCGGCCCGGGCGATCTCCATCCCGGCCCGCACGCTGCCGGTCACCGAGACCATCGCCGGGCCCGGATGGGCCACCAGCGCGCGTCCGGTGTCACGATCACCACACACCACGTTGAGCACGCCGGGCGGGAGGAACTCCGCGGCGATCTCGGCAAGCAGCAGGCTGGACGCCGGGGTGGTGTCGGAGGGCTTGAGCACGACGGTGTTGCCCGCCGCGATCGCCGGCGCGACCTTCCAGACCGCCATCATCAGCGGGTAGTTCCAGGGCGTGACCTGGGCACAGACCCCGATGGGCTCGCGGCGGACATAACTGGTGTACCCCGCCAGGTACTCGCCGGCCGACCGGCCCTCGAGCAGCCGCGCGGCCCCGGCGAAGAACCGGNTCTGGTCGGCGGACGGCCCGACCTCCTCGTCCACGGTGAGCCGCAGCGGTTTGCCGGTGTTCGCGCTCTCCACCGCCGCGACCTCGTCGGCCCGGTCCTCCAGCGCGTCGGCCACCCGCAGCAGTGCCCGGGACCGCTGCGCGGGCGTGGTGTCCCGCCAGCCCTCGAACGCCGCGCTCGCGGCCGCCACGGCCGCGTCGACGTCGGCCGGCCCCGACCGGGGTGCCTGCGCCAGCAGGTCCGCCGTCGACGGGTTCAGGATGGACATTGTCTCGCCATCGACGGCCGGGGTGGAGACGCCACCGATGAGATTGGCGAAGATCGCATCCATGTCTCTGTCCCTCCTGGGGGATCGGGCCGGCTCAGCCGACGAGGTCCCGGGCCATCTGGTCGAGGCTGTCGAGGTAGCGGTCGACATCGGCGTCGGTGTGCTGCACCGACAACGTCCACTCCTCCTCGCGCCCGGGCGCCATGAGGACGTTGCGGTTGGCGTTGTAGAGCCAGGCCAGTTCGGGCAACTCGGCGTTCTGGTGCGCCATGAACGAGGTGTAGTCACGGATCGGGGCGTCGGTGAAGTGCACGCATCCCTTCGAGCTGATGCCGACGGTGTAGCCGGGAATGCCGTGCCGGGTCAGGATCTCGTCGCAGCCGGCGGTCAACCGGCCACCCAGCCGATCGAGGTGGGTGTAGGCGTCGGGAGTGAGCACCTCGAACAGGCTCGCCCGGGCGGCGGCCATGGTCAGCGGGTTGCCGTTGTACGTGCCGACCTGTTTCACCCGGTCCGAGGCCACGGCCTCCATCAGTTCCGCCGTCGCGCCGATCGCCCCGGACGGCAGCCCGCCACCGAGCGCCTTGGCCAGGGTCACCAGGTCCGGGCGCACGCCGAACCTCTCGGTGGCCCCACCGGCCGCCACGCACAGCCCCGTCTTGACCTCGTCGAAGATCAGGATAACCCCGTACCGGGAGGTGATCTCCCGGACCGCCGCCAGGTAACCGGGCTCCGGCAGGACGACGCCGAGGTTCATCATCGCCGGCTCCATGATCACACAGGCGGGCAGGCGTCCCTCGGCGGCGAGCGCGGCGATCCGCCGCTCCATCGCCGGAGCGTCGTTGAAGGGGACCGGCACCGTGAGGTCGACGACCACCCGGGGGATCCCGGCACCGTAACCCAACGAGTTCATGTTCTCGGCCGGACCGATGTCGTCGTACGGGGTCCCGATCGACACCATCACGTAGTCGTGGTGCCCGTGGTACGAACCGAAGATCTTGACGATCGTGTCGCGGCCGGTGACGCCGCGGGCGATGCGGATCGCGTCCATCGTCGCCTCGGAGCCGGAGTTGACATAGCGCCACTGCGGCAGGCCGAAGCGGCGGGCCAACTCCTCGCTGACCACCACGCAGTCCTCGGTGGGCATCGCGAAGTGCGTACCGAGCGCCACCCGCTCGGTCACGGCCCGCACGATCGCCGGGTGGGCGTGCCCCTGCACCATCGAACCGAACCCGTTGTGGAAGTCGGAGTACTCGTTGCCGTCGACGTCCCAGACCTTCGACCCGAGACCGCGGGTGAGGTAGATCGGCCAGGGATCACGCACCTGGTAGGACGACGGCACCCCGGAGGTCATCGACCGCACCGCCCGCGCATGCAGCGCCTCCGAGCCCCGGGTGCGGACGTCGAGGCGGGCGGACTCGCGCGCGGCCAGCTCCGCGACCCTGGCCCGCGCAACGACCCGGGTCACACCGCTCCCGGAGGCAGTCACATTCGACACTAGCCACGCATCCTTTCCACCGATCAGCCACTGAAAGCGTAGCCTGATCGGCAGCTTGACGATGGAATCCGTCGAAGATTGCGTGGATAAGGATCGCTTCCCAGTTCACTCATCGACGGCCATACGATGGCAGCAGGGGCAGGCCAGCGTGAACGGGCGTGGGGAACCGCCACGGAGGACCGAGGAGGACGCCGGGTGCAGTCGCGACGGTCGCCCGGCCAGCGACTTAGCTCCGATACCCTGCTGGACGATGTCAACAAGGCCATCATCGAGCAGCTGCAGCAGGACGGCCGGCGGTCCTACGCGGCCATGGCGGCGGCGGTCGGGCTCTCCGAGGCGGCCGTGCGCCAACGGGTGCAGCGTCTACTCGACGCCGGCATCATGCAGATCGTCGCCGTCACCGACCCGCTCCGGGTGGGCTTCCACCGGGAGGCGATGATCGGGGTGCGGGTCACCGGGGACACCCGCGTCGTCGCCGACACGATTGCCGCGCTGCCCGAGGTCGATTACGTCGTCCTGACGGCCGGATCCTTCGATCTCATCGTGGAGATCGTCGCCGAGAACGACGAGCACCTGCTCGAACTGATCAACGAGCAGATCCGCGCCCTGCCACAGGTCCTCGCCACCGAGACGTTCGTCTACCTGCGGCTGGTCAAGCAGACCTACACGTGGGGAGCACGCTGAAACGTCCGGACGCCGACAGCGCGGGCCGCCGGGCGCGGAGGGGAAGCCGGGCCGGGTCGAACATCGATAGGGCGCAGAACCTGCCGACGGGCCGACGGGCGCGGCGACGCGGGCGGGCATGCGGTTCGGGGGTGTCACCGTTTGTACCGCCGACGGGAACAACCAAGCGGCCACAACAAGAGTCCAACATATGCAACGAACGTCAAATATCTCGGCCCGGACACACGATGGGGTGAACATGGCGCTGGTCCACCATGACCCGCAGGACGGCATTATGGTTACCCGGATCGGGCAGGCGGAGATAACGGTACGTCCCGAGCCACCGGCGAGCGCCGGGAAGGCTCCGGTCATCCTGCTCCGGTTGGATGCGCCCATGCTCGACACCCTTGCCGCGGCCTACCTGGATCCGGACGAGGCCCGCCGGCTGGCCCAAGCGCTGATGCGGGCGGCCGAGGCGGTGCGTCCGGCAAGCCCGTGGCGANCCCCGGGANCCNCCCCCCGCTGANCCCGGAACGGGCCCCGCCGCGGGAGAACCCGCCGCCGACGGCCGCCATGCCGGGGCGGCTCCCGGGCCACCACTGTGCGTCCCGGGCTCGGACGACCGCCAATCCGGGCCCCGCGCCGCCGGGCGTCGGCGCGCATCCTGGCCGGGCGCCCGGGTCGCCAACCGGCGGAAGGAGCGGACGGATTCCGATGAAAACGGCCCGTGATACGGCCCGTGATAATGATGCATGCCTGCCTAAATGCGAAAGTACCCTCGGAAAAACTTTCCGAGGGTACTTTCGACTGGTAGCGGGGACAGGATTTGAACCTGTGACCTCTGGGTTATGAGCCCAGCGAGCTACCGAGCTGCTCCACCCCGCGTCGGTGTGTCTTCACTATACAGGGCCGCCATCGGCGGCTGTCAAATCGATGGCGGCCCCAATTTCGGAACTTTCGGGACTAGCCGGGCGCCGGGGCGGCCCGGGCCCCCGGTGGACCGGGAGTGTCGCCGCCGGCCACGGTCGCCGAAGGAGACGGAGCCGGTGGTTTGGCTGCCGGTGACGCGGGGACCGGTGACGCGGGCACCGACGCACCGGCCCGTGTCGCCGTGGCAGCGGGCGGTGTCGCCGCCGGACTCGACAGAGTACGCAGGCGACCCAGCGCATCAGCCAGCTCGCTCTGGGCCTTCCCGTAGGCGGTGAAGTCCGGCGGGCTCTTGCGCAGAGCGTCCTGCCCCGCCTGGTAGGCGCGGTCGGCGTCGCCCACGGCGTCCTGCAGCGCGGTCTGCCCCGGCGGCGGGACGCCGGCCCCGCCCTGCCCGGATCTGGGAGCCGGCGTGCCGTCCTGACCGGCGTCCGTGGTCGTGGCCCCGATGCCGGCCCCGGCCGCCGCGGCACCGGCACCGGCACCGAAGACCTTGTCCAGGGCCTCACCCAGCGAGGCACCGAAACCGATGCGGTCGCCGAAGGCCGTGGCGACCCCCTGCAGGGTCGGGTAGCCGGTGCTCCCTCTGGCCTGGACGTAGTAGGGCTCGACGTAGAGCAGGCCGCCGGCCAGGGGCAGGGTCAGCAGGTTGCCCTCGATCGTGGTCGCTCCCCCGCTGCGCCATAGCGNCAGCTGNTTGGCCACGTCGCCGTTGCCCTCGATGGCGNTCTGCACCTGGNCCGGACCGTTGATCGTGTTCCCCGCCGGCAGTTTGAGCNGGGTGAACCGGCCGTAGTTGGCGGGGTCACTGGACACCGCCATGTACGCCGCGAGCTTCGAGGACCGGGCGGAGATCAACGGTGAGGTGAGGTTGTAGGACGGGTCTTTGCGCCCNGGAAGCTGGCTGTAGACGTAGAACGGCNGCTGGGGTTGCCCGCTTCCATCCGGCGAGTCGGACACATCCCAGAAGTCCTCCTGGGAGTAGAAGTCCCGCGGGTTGGAGATGTGGTACTGCCCGATCAGATCGCGCTGGACCTTGAACAGGTCCTCCGGATAACGCAAGTGTGCTCGGAGGGACGGCGGGATGTCACTCTTCGGCTTCACCGTGTCCGGGAACGCCTTCATCCAGGTCCGTAGNACCGGGTCGGACTCGTCCCAGGCGTAGAGGGTGACGGTGCCGTTGTAGGCGTCCACCGTCGCCTTCACCGAGTTACGGATGTAGTTGACCTGGTTCGAGGCCTGCCGGGTGCGGTTGCCACTCTGGGTGGTCACCGAGTCGGCGGTCACGTCACCCAGGGTGCGCCGGGCGGAGTAAGGATAGCCGTCGGAGGTTGTGTAACCATCGAGAATCCAGGTCACCCGGCCATTGACGATCGCCGGGTACGGGTCTCCGTCGAGGGTGAGCCAGGGCGCTGCCTTGCTCACCCGGTCCCGCGGGTTTCGCTCGTCCAGGATCCGGGAGTTCTTCGTGATGTCACCGGAGAGCAGGATGTTCTTCTCCCCGAACCGCAGCGCGAACAGCGCCCGACGGAAGGTCGAGCCGATCGAGACCCCACCGTCGCCCTGGTAGGTCGTGGTGACCTGGGTTTCTCCCGGCCCCGGCCCATCGATCTCCATCTGCCTGGTGCCGACGATGGAATACGACGGCGACATCTCCCCGAAGTAGACCCGGTTCTCCTTGATACCGAAGGTACCGTCCTGCGGGAAACCGCTCACGCCGTGATCGAAGTCGGGGCGCCCCACGTCGACGGTGTTCGACGGCGCCGCGACAAATCCCTTGCCGTGGGTATAGGTCAGGTGCTCGTTGATCCAGTTGCGCTGCTGCGTTCCCAGCCCGGCCTGGTTCAGCTCCCGCACCGATACCACGTAGTCCTGGGTCGTCGACTTCTTGTCCGCCCCTGTGACGGTGTACCGGTCGACGTCGAGCGTCGGCGGGAAACCATAGTAGCCGCGGAACTGCTGGAGCTGCTGGAACGTCCGGGAGAGTTTGCTGGGGTCGAGTAGACGGATGTTGGGGACCGTGCCGGTGTCGGCGGCGACCTGCTGGGCGGTGACGTCGGTGCTGGCGGCATAGTCCTGCGGCTCGACGTCCTGGATGCCGTAGGCGGCCCGGGTCGCCGCGATGTTGCGCGCGATGTAGGGCTCCTCGCGGGTCGCCTCGTTCGGCCGGACCTGGAACTGCTGGACGATCGCCGGGTAGATCCCGCCGATCACCACCGAGGACAGGACAAGGATGCCCGCGCCGAGCAGCGGCAGCGTCCAGCCCCGCTGGAAGATGTTGTAGATGAACAGCACCGCGCAGGCCAGCGAGATGAACAGCAGGATCAGCTTCGCCGGCAGCACGGCGTGCACATCGGTGTAGGACGCACCGGTCCCCACCCCGCGCGAGGAGAACACCGAGCCGAACCGGTCGAGGTAGTACGCCCACGCCTTAAGCAGGGCGAGCAGCCCGAGTAGCACCGAGATGTGCGCCTTCGCCGCCGGGGTCACCCGTTCCCCCGTGGTCTGCATCCGGATTCCGCCGAACAGGTAGTGGGTCAGCAGGGTGACGAGCAACGACAGCAGCACCGCGGTCAGCAGGAAGCCGAGCAGGAACCGCTGGAAGGGATAGCTGAACGCGTAATAGCTGATATCCCGGTGAAACTGCAGATCAGGGGTCCCGAAAGACTCGCCGTTCACCCACAGCAGCCACGTCCGCCACTGGCCGGCGGCGGACAGGCCCGCGGCCAGGCCGAACAGCGTCGTGACCGCGAGCAGGATCAGCAGCATATACGGCTCGATCACCGACCGGTAGCGTTCCAGGTTCTGCTGCTCGGTCGACAACGGCCGAAGCGGCGGCCGTAGCCGGTACGCAAGTACGATGTTGGTCCCGACGATGATCGCCATTACCACGCCGAAGAGGACGAACAGCAAAATCCGGGTGTAGAGGACAGTGGTGAACACCCTGCTGAAGTCGATCGAGCGGTAGAACAGCAGGTCAGTGTATAGCCGGGTGAAGATGGCGATGATCGTAATCGCGAGGACGATGACAAGCAGCACCGGCACGAGCACCTTGGTGCGGGTCAGCACCGGGCGGCGACTGGTGGTTGCCACAGGTTCCTCCGTGCGTCGGTGATTCGGTGATTCGGGGCGCGTACCGCCCTAGTACGGCAACCTACGCCAGGGGCTCTGGGGGAGATCGGANAGGATGGGTCGGTGAACAGCCCGAACATCACGGAGTTGACCTCCGTCGTACTCGAGGTCGAGCGGCACGTCGCCGATTCCGGGTGGGATCAGCCCAGCCAGGTCTACGCGCTGGCCGACACCGCCGACCTGCTGGCGCGAGAACCCGCGCTGGCCCCCCACATCGGAGACTCCCCGCCTGGGTCGCTGACCCCGGTCGAGCAGGAACCGCTGCCGGTGGGGCGGCTCGACGAGGTGCTGGCGGGGATCGGATGGCCGCCGGAGGTGCTCGGATGCGTGCTGGTCACCGAGCTTGTCGTCCTGCCGCCCAGCGCGGAGGAGGAGGCTCCGTACTCCGATCACGAGATCGAGTACTGGGCGGCGAACCATCCCGAACGCCAGGACGTCCGCCTCGCCGTCGGGGTCACCCGCAGCGGGCTGCACGCGTCCTGCCTGCGAGTCCGCGGGGACGACGAACTCGTCATCGATCCGGATCTGGCCGACAACCTCGTCGACGGACTGCTCGCGACCTTCCAGTGAGTCGACCCGGCGGGCGGCGGCGCACGGCAGCCGCCCGCCCTCTTCCGGCGCCACCGGGCACAACGGCGCCACCGGGCACGCGGATGGCGCATGGCACGCGGATGGGGCGCGCTCAGCAGGAGGGCACCGCCGCGGCCGGATTCGTCCGGAGGGCGTCGACGGCCTTCAGCGCGCCCGCCAGCGATTCCACCTTCACCAGGCGCGGACCGCCGGAGTCGATCGCGCGGGCGTCACCGCAGTTCCCCGCGGGGACCAGGAAGATCGATGCCCCGGACGCCCTGGCCCCGAGGATCTTCTGCTGGATACCGCCGATCGGTCCCACCTCACCGGCGGAGGTGATCGTCCCGGTGCCAGCAATGATCTTTCCTCCGGTCAACGCGCCGGGGGTGAGAAGGTCCACGATGCCCATCGCGAACATCAGCCCGGCACTCGGCCCGCCGACATCGGAGATGCGGATACGAACCGTGAACGGGTAGGTCCGCTTCTCCGTCGTGGTGACACCGATCATGGCACGAGCGGGGTCGTCGGTGGCGGCCCGGGTCGTGACGGTGGCCGTGGCCGTCTTTCCGTCGCGCCGATAGGTGACCGTCACAGGATGGCCCGGAGCCACCTTCCCGATCTGCCGGCGCAGCTCCTCCTGGTTGGCCACGGCCATCCCACCGACCTGCACGATCACATCGCCCGGCATCAGCTTGCCGGTGGCCGGGGAGCCCGTGGGGACCCCGGCGACCGCGACCGAACGGCCGGTGGGCGCGATACCGAGCTGCGCGAGCGCTGCCGCGGTCGCCTGGTCCTGTGAGTCGAGCATCGCCTGCGCGTTCTCCTGCTGGATCTGCTCCTGGCTCGAACCGGGCGGCCTGATCAGCTCGCTGGGGACCACCGCCCGGCCGGAGTCGGACCAGTCCCGCAGCGCGGTGACGAGGTTGAGCCGGGGCGTCTCCTCGACCGTGGTCAGTTCGAGCTTGCCGGCGGTCGGATAGGTCCGCCGGCCGTCCACGGTGATCAAGGACGTCCCGTCAACGCTGCCGAGGGTGTCGGTGACCGGCCCGGGGGCCAAGGTGACGAACGGTACCGGCATCCACAGCCCCGCGACCACGAGAACCAAGGCCAGTACCGACGCGACCACGAGGGTCTGGGTGCGCCGGACCATGCTCGCAGTCTATGTATCAGGGCTCACGACCCTCGTCCCGGCGTCCGGGAACCGAGGTTCGCCACGACGGTCCGGGGTTGCGATGATCGACACCGAAAGGCATTCGGTGGCCCGAAAGGCGCGGCGGAAGGCCGTGGCAGAGTCCGGAAGGCCGCGCGGCGGGCCGGGAGGTGGGGAGTAAAGAACGAGATCGAAAGCACGGCCGAGGGACTCGAAGGACCACTCGGTCCTGAACCGCCGTCCGGCGGCCGGTGAGACGCCCCGGCCGCCGGACGGAAACGGTCAGATGGACTCGGGCGGCGGCGCCGTGTGTCTCGCGGACAACGGCGCCCCGGCCGAGGCGGACCGCCCGGGATGACCGGGATGACCGGGTTCGTCAAGGGCGGTAACGGTACGAACCTCGTGCTGGGCGGGGATCGGTCGGGCCAGCGCGGCCATACTGCGCCGATAGCCCTCAATCGTGATCATGGCTTCGGAGGTGCGGTCGGGACGGCTGCGTAGGGTGACCCACGCAAGAGTTATGAGCACGGCGACGGGGGGGATCAACAGGAACCACATGGGAGCCTCGACGTCGAGACGGGCAAGAAGATGACTTATTTCTATCGTAGGGTGCCCCGATCAGCAGGCGCCTACCCATTCCGCCGCGCCATCCGCAAAAATCTGGTGTTTCCAAATGGGAACCTGCTCCTTGATGTCATCGATCAGACGACGACAGGCGGCAAAAGCCTCCGCCCGGTGGGCCGCGCCGACCGCCACGATCACGGCGGTGTCCCCGACGGCGAGGTGACCGGTACGGTGGACCACCGCGACGGCCAGCACCGGTGCGGTCGCGGCGACGTCGCCGGCGACCCGGGCGATCTCCGTGCCGGCCCGGGGATGCGCCTGATACGTCAGGTCGGTCACCCCGCGGCCCTGGTCATGGCCCCGGACAGTGCCCACAAACAGGGCAATCCCCCCCACGCCAGGGGACCGCACAGCGGCCATGCACTCGTCCACCGACAGGACGCCGTCCCGGATCTCCGCGAGCGTCACCCGCGCGACCGGGTCCGGGTCCGGCACGGACGGCACGGACGGCACGGACGGCACGGACGACGGAGGTGGCGCGGGTGGCGCGGGTGGCGCGGGCGGGGCGGGCGCGATCGGCGGGGCCCCCGCCGGAGAACACGTCGGTTCCACAGCTACGACCGTAACGGTCGGGGCCAGCGCCGTTTCGCCCGTCGGGCAGAAAACGCATTACCGTGGGTTCATGTGCCAACCGTGCGTGCGACTGCCCGCCTCCCGAGGAGGCTACGGCCGATGAGTGGCAACTTCCCGTTCGGCTTCACGCCCGCTGGCGGCGGCGACGAGCCCCGGCCCCCCTTCGGTGGCGGCGCCCCGTTCTTTGCCGAGCTCGAACGGCTGCTGTCCTGGCATGGCGGTCCGGTCAACTGGGAGCTGGCCCGCCAGGTGGCCGTCAGGTCCCTCGGCGACACCGACTCCGCGGTGTCCACGGCCCAGCGGGAGCCGGTGAGCGAGGCGATACGGATCGCCGACGTCTGGCTCGACGCGGTGACCTCGCTGCCGGCCGGAGCCACGGCGGCGCAGGCCTGGTCGCGGCAGGAGTGGATCGAGAAGACCCTGCCGGTCTGGCAGACCCTCTGCGACCCGATCGCCACGAAGGTCGCCGAGGCGATGCGCACTGGGATCTCCAGCGGGCTGAACCACCTCGGTGGTGGCGGGATCGAGCTGCCGAGTGAGCTGCGCGGCGCGCTGCCCCCGGGGCTCGACCTCAGCGGGCTGATGGCCACCGGCGGCCCGATCATGCAGATGATGGACCGGGTCGGCGGGATGCTGTTCGGCGCCCAGGTGGGGCAGGCGATCGGCACCCTGGCCGCCGAGGTCGTCTCCTCCACTGAGGTCGGGCTGCCACTCGGACCGGTCGGGACCGCCGCCCTGATCCCGGCGGGTGTCGTCGCCTTCGGTCAGGGCCTGGAGATCCCCGAGGACGAGGTCCGCATCTACCTGGCGCTGCGGGAGGCCGCGTCCAGCCGGCTGTTCGCGCACGTCCCCTGGCTACGCGCCCACGTCCTGGGCGCGGTGGAGGAGTACGCCCGCGGCATCGCGGTGGATACCGAGGCCGTCGGACGGGTGATGCGGATGGTCGACCCGACGGCGTTGATGAACCCTGAACGGCTGTCGGAGGCGCTCGGCGAGGACGTGTTCAGCGACGCCACCACCCCCGAGCAGAAGGCCGCGCTCGCCCGTCTCGAACTGATCCTCGCGCTGATCGAGGGCTGGGTCGATCATGTGACGGACGCCGCGGCCACCGGTCATCTGCCGGCCGCGGGCAAACTGCGCGAGATGGTGCGGCGCCGTCGCGCCGAAGGCGGTCCGGGCGAGCAGACCTTCGCCACGCTGGTCGGTCTCTCCCTGCGGCCACGCAAGCTGCGGGAGGCCGCCGCCCTGTGGGAGGCGGTACGGGAGGCCCGGGGTCACGAGGGTCGCGACGCGCTGTGGGCGCATCCCGATCTGCTGCCCACCGCGGCAGATCTCGCCGCCCCGGAGGCGTTCGTGTCCGGCGCGTCGTCGAGCGCGCTCGACGACCCGATNGGTNAAATCGANAANCNCCGCGGCNCCCCNCCCGCCGATGGCGGATCCGACGGGCCGGACAACCCGGACAGGTAACCCGGACGGACCAGTGATGATCCACAGTTTCGTCCACAGCACGTCCACAGCGATCCACGGGTGTTCATCCTTCGCCGGTCGGACGTGCCACGCTGAGGATCCGCCGGTCGCCGTGACCGGCCCGTCCTGGTCCGATTCCCCGGCCTCAACCGGCCGGCGGGAACACCCGGAGGATCCATGCGCCCGATCCTCAAGCCGGGCCTGCGCCGGCTCTGGCACAACAGCTCCACCCTGCAGCTCGGTATCGACACCGCACGCGCCGTCATCCTCGCCGACCTGGCCCCGTCGGACGCCGCCCTGCTCGACGCCCTCGACGGCAGCCGCACGCTGGAGCAGCTGCGTCTCGATGGCACTCCCGCCGGCCGGGTCCTGCTCGACCTGCTCGCCGAGGCCGGTCTGCTGGACGACGCCACGGCGCCTCCCGGTGCGGCACCGCTGCCCGCGGTCGAGCATGACCGTCTGTCGCCCGACCTGGCGGCGCTGTCCCTGGTGTCGGAGGATCCGGCCGGTGCCCGCCGGGTCCTCGCCACCCGCCGGGCGATGCGGGTCCTCGTGCGCGGCGCCGGTCGCGTCGGTGCTCAGGTCGCGGCCCTGCTCGCCGCGGCCGGGATCGGTCGGGTCGTCATCGACGATCCCGAGGTGACGACCGCCGCCGACGTCTCCCCGGGCGGCCTGCGCCTCGACGACGTGGGGCGTCCCCGGTCCCTGGCCACCGGCGCGGCGGTGACCCGGGCCAGCCGGCAGGGCGCCGGGCACCGTCGGCCCGACGAGGACCGGTTCGCCGCGGATCTGATCGTGCTGGCTCCGGTCGGTCTGCCGATGATCCACCCTGGGGAGTGCCTCGATCTGGAAGGCCGAGGCACCGCCCATCTCGTGGCCGGAGTGCGGGAGACCACGGGGATCGTCGGTCCGCTCGTCGTGCCGACCGTGACCGCGTGCCTGCACTGCCAGCACCTCCACCGGTACTCCCGGAACCCGGTCTGGCCGGTGCTCGCCATGCAGATGGTCCACCGCCCGGCCACCGGGCCGGACGCCTGCGAGATCACCCTGGCGGGTCTTGTCGCCGCGCTCACCGCCATGCAGGCCCTGGCCTTTCTGGACCTCGCCGCCTCGCCTCCACCCGACCTATCCGCCCTATCTGCCCTATCTGCCCTATCTNCCCCNCCCGACCTGTCCGGCGTCACGGGACCCGCCCCGGGCCAACATCCCGACAACTCGGACCATCTGCCACCGACAGCAAGCAGCCATAATGAGACCTTCATTACATTGACTTCCCCGCGCACGGTCCTACCGGTGACCGCGGTCCTACCGGTGACCGCCGACGGCACGCTGGAGTTCACCGTTCCCGGCTGGCGGATTCGCCGACGCACCTGGCCGGTCCACCCCAACTGTCCCTGCCGCACCGCCCGATCGGCGGCCGCGTCGGCGGAGGCCTCTGCGCCGGTGGCACCCGCGTGACCGTTCCACCCCGCGGGCGGTCGCCGCGCCGGCGTCCTGGAGTCATTTGGCGTCCTGGAGTCATTACGCCTGGCCGGCACCCGTGACGACGCGGAACAGGGCACGATGGAGCAGTGTCCGAGATCCCACGGCGGGCCGTCGTCCGCACCGCCAAGCTGGCCACGCTTCCCATCGGAATAGCCGGCCGAGCCACCCTCGGCGTCGGCAAACGCATCGGTGGTCGCCCCGCCGAGGCCGTCGCCTCCGAGCTCCAGCAGCGCACCGCCGCGCAGATCTTCCGGGTGCTCGGGGAGCTCAAGGGTGGCGCCATGAAACTGGGCCAGGCGCTGTCCGTCTTCGAGGCGGTGCTTCCCGACGACGTCGCCGGGCCATACCGGGCGGCGCTGACCAGGCTGCAGGAGGCGGCGCCCCCGCTGCCGGCGGCAGTGGTGCACCGCGTGCTCGCCGAGGAGCTCGGAGCGGACTGGCGCTCGCTGTTCACGAGCTTCGACGACGTTCCGGCAGCGGCGGCCAGCATCGGCCAGGTGCATCGGGCGGTCTGGGCTGACGGCCGAGCCGTCGCGGTGAAGGTGCAGTATCCGGGAGCGGGTCCCGCTCTGCTCGCCGATCTCACCCAGCTCGGCCGGGCCGCTCGGCTGTTCGGCGCGGTCACTCCCGGATTGGACATCAAGCCGCTGGTCGAGGAGCTCAAGGCCCGAATCGCCGAGGAGCTCGACTATCGGTTGGAGGCCGCCTGGCAGGGGGCCTTCGCCGAGGCGTACGCGGACGACCCGGACGTCGTCATCCCCCGGCCGCTGGCCGGTTCTGGCCGGGTGCTCGTGAGCGAGTGGATCGAGGGAATACCCCTGTCCGTCATCATCGCGGACGGTACCCCGCAGCAGCGCGACACCGCCGGCCTGCTGCTCGTGCGGTTTCTCTATTCCTGCCCGGGTCGCGCCGGTCTGCTGCACGCTGATCCGCATCCCGGCAACTTCCGCCTGCTGTCCGACGGGCGGCTCGGCGTCCTGGACTTCGGCGCCGTGAACCGCCTGCCGGACGGCCTGCCGGCGCCGATCGGCCGGCTGGCTCGACAGACCCTGGCCGGGGACGCCGACGCCGTCGAGCAGGGACTGCGCCGCGAGGGCTTCATCCCGCCGTCGGCCGAAATCCGAGCCGAGGACCTGCTGGATTATCTGGCCCCGATGCTGGAGCCGATCGCGGTGGAGGAGTTCACCTTCTCCCGAGGCTGGCTGCGCAAGGAGGCCGCCAGGCTCGGAGACTGGCGGTCGGCGGCGGCACAGCTCGGTCGCCAGCTCAATCTGCCGCCGTCGTACCTGCTCATCCACCGGGTGACACTCGGCGCGATCGGCATCCTGTGCCAGCTGGGCAGCACCGGCCGCTTCCGGGACGAGATGGAGCGCTGGCAACCCGGGTTCGCCGAACCGGGGACGGCGACCGCCCGCGCGGCCGAGGACGCCAACCGGCCCGGTCGTCCCCTGCCCGCTCTCCCCGTCCAGGACGAGGCCGGAATCGTCCGGCCGCTGGACGGCCCGGTCGTTCTGGCCGGCGGGTTGCCCGGCCCGCGCAAACCCCGCAGACCAGGACGGACCGGCAGGACGACCAAGGCCCGCAAGGCCGGGAGGTCGGCGGCCGACACCGCTCCGGCGACTGCCGACGACCTGGCCACCGCCCCCGCGGCGCTGCCCCTACAGGCCGAGCCGGCCGAACCGAGCCGGCCCTCTACCCCGGCGAACCGCTCCGCCGCGGCTCGACCCGGGTCGGGCCGCAAGGCCGCCCCGCGCCGGGCACCGGACGAGGAGTCGTTCTCCGACCCCGCAACCGTGACCGACGCTTATTGACGGGCTGGCCCGGCGGGTCAACCCCCCGGCTGCTCGACGATGTCAACGATGTCGACGCCGAGGTACAGGAAGCCGTATCCCTCGTCCCGGAAACGCACCCCGGCGGCGCGCAGCGCAGCCCCCCAGTCGCCCTGGCAGGTGGGATCCGCCGCCTCCGAGCCGTGGTCGGCGGTCAGCAGGATCGCGGTCTCGGCCAGCAGATCCCGCTCGGCGAGCAGGTCGAGGAAGGCGCACAACCGGGCGTCCGCGTCCCGCAGCGCGGCGCGGGCCTGCTCGGAGTACGGGCCGCCCCCGTGATGCCCGGTGTCGGTGATGGTGGTGTTCCACCACATCAGGTCCGGGGGCACCGCGTCCGCCGCCCAGAGCTGCTGGACCTGCGCGAGGCCGAGCGCGTCCACCCGGGTGGACCAGGCATAGTCGGCGTTCTCCCCTACCCAGCGGGCGGTGGCGTGCGGGTCGCCGTCGGCCGCAGGCAGGTAGNCCCCCATATCGCCGGCCCCGCCGTGGTTACCGGCGGCCCGCACGAGCCCGAAGGTCGAGTAGTCCGCACCCCGGTCGACCGGTTCGTTCACGCAGGCGCTGGTCGCCCCGGGTCGGTCGCGCGCGAGGGCCTCGAACAGCGTCTCCACCCCGTCCCGAAGCTGATCGCACGCGGAATGCCAGGTCCGCACGTCGTTGACGATGACCTGCTCGCCGGTCGCCCGGTCGAAGTACACGTTGTGCAGGATGCCGTGCCGGCCCGGCCCGACTCCGGTGAGCGCGGAGGTGTGGTTGGTCAACGTGACGCTGGGGAACTCGGCGATCGCGCCGCCGGTCAGGGCCGTCCCGGTGGCAAGCAGACGCGCGACCCCCGGCAGCTCGCCGGCGTGCGCGAGGTGCAGGACGTCGTTGCTGTTGGCCCCGTCCCAGAGCAGGCCGACGACGTGCCGGGCCCCTGGCCCCACCAGATCGGTGAGCGGCGTCCCCTCCACATCCGCCATGGTCACGCCGGCGAGGGCCGCGAGGGTGGGTCCGATGTCGATGACCCGCGCCGGACAGGATCAGCGGAGCCCGGGACTGGCCGGCATCCAACGATCCGTGCTCACCCAGGTGGCCGCCGCGGTCGGGCCAGTAGTGCCGGGGGGTGTGTACGACGATCAGATCGGGTGAACGGCTGGGATCGGCGAAGGCGGACAGCAGTCGCCGTCCGGCGAACGGGTAGGAGTTGCGCTCGTTCGGTGGTGACGGGTCGGCGAGCGCCGCCGCGAGCGGCACGCCGTGCATCGGATCCTCCGACCCGAGCGGATCACGCCCGAAGCGAAGTTCCCGGGGACCGTCCGGATCGGCCACCGGCAACCGCGACGAACCGATCGCGTTCGCCACGTAGAGCCAGCCGGAATCGACCCAGGCCACGAGATCCACGATCGCGGCCAGCTCGGGACCGGTGAGGATGGCAACGGCCAGAGAAAGATCGTCGGATGCGGCCAGTCCCGGCGCTCCGGCCGGACCCGCACCTGTGGACACCGGGTAGACACGCTCGCTGCTGGGCACGCCGGAACAGTACCGGGGCCGCAGGCACCAGCGGAAGAAAAGCGCGGCAACACCGGTGGGCGGAACACCGACGATCCGGTGTCCCGCCCGTGCTGGTGCGGCGATGCCACCGCCGCCCCCGTGTGATCAACGGGTGGCACGGGGGCTCAGGCGGCGACCTCTTCTTCCTTGCGCTCCTTGCGCGGACGGCCGCGGGGCCGCTTACGCGGGACGACGCTGCCGGTCACCAGCAGTTCGCCGCCCCACACTCCCCAGGGCTCGGCACGGTCCAGCGCGGCGGACAGGCACGCCGCCCGGATGGGACAGGTCCGGCAGACGGCCTTGGCGGTCTCCACGTCCGCCGGGGACTCAGCGAAGAACATGTCAGGATCTACGTCCCAGCAGGGCAGGACGAGACGATCCCGCTCGATCCGGGAAACGACCGAGGGGTCGAACACCGATGTCACCTCCGAGACAGGTTGGTCTTCGGGTGGGATGAAGGAAGCGAAACGACAAAGGCCGCAGTCCCCATCGGGATCCGCGGCCTCGGATTCGGCTCCAGTCGGCGCTAGTCCAGGAGCGGATCGTGGGCGGATCCCCGGAAGGTGAAGTGACGGTGTGCATAGCCGGACGCCAGCGCCACGCCCCCCGCCGGGTTCGGGAACGCGGACTCCTGGGCCGACAGATCATCGGCTTGGACCGTGGGGACGGCGGCGGACGTGCCACGGCCTGCGGACGCACCGACGACGGCACCGATGGCGGCACTCATCAATGCCGCGCCGTGCCGGTTCTCCCACGGACGGGTGATCTCGGCGACAGCTCTGTCCATCACGATGCTGAACACGACGAAATCACCTCCTTCTCTGTGGGCTCGGGAGTCCGTGGGCTCGGGAGTCCGTGGGACCCGGAGTCCGTGGGACCCGGACGGGTGTCACTCCACATGCCCGCTTCAGGCGTCCTCGGTAACGGTAGAAGCTCGCCGCGCGAACCACAACATATTTTCTGTGTTGCGCCGCGAACACTTCCAGTTACGAAGCGTCGGGCGGCGTGTCGGACCCCAGTGACTCCACCACCGGCGGCGACCCGACCGGCGGCGACCCGACCGGCGGCGACCCGACCGGCGGCGTGCGCCCCGCGACGAGGGCGAGTACCTCCTCCCCGTAACGGTCGAGTTTGGCCTGTCCGATGCCGGGCAGCCGCACGAGCTCGGCCACCGTGCCCGGCCGGCTCTCGGCGATCGCCTGCAGCGTGGCGTCGGTGAAGACGACGAAGGCCGGTGCCCCCTGTTCCTTCGCCCGCGCCGAACGCCACACCCGCAGGCGCTCGAACAGCGCGGCGTCGACGTCGCCGGGGCAGCCCTCGCAGCGCCCGACCCGCGCGTGCACACCCGTCAACGACCGGCCGCACGTCCGGCACCGCACCGCCGACCTGCTCCGGGACCGACCCGGGCCGGTCTCCTCCGCCCCGGCCACGGGCCTCGTGCCCTCGCCTCGCCCCCCGTGGCGGACGCCGGCCGCGGACTCCCGGCGCATCGGACGCAGATCGTCGAGGAAGCGAGACGGCCGCCTCGACCGCCGGCCGCCCTCCGCCCGGGACAGCGCCCAGGACAGGACGAGGTGCCTACGGGCCCTGGTCACCCCGACGTAGAGCAGGCGACGTTCCTCGGCGATCTGCTCGGCGGTCCTGGCATGGACGAGGGGAAGCGTGNCCTCGGTCAGCCCGACGAGGAACACCGCATCCCATTCCAGGCCCTTGGCGGTGTGCAGGGTCGACAGGGTCACCCCCTGCACCGTCGGCTGATGCTCGTGGGTCGCGCGGTCGCCGAGCTCGGCGACGAAGGCCTCGAGGTCGGCCTCGGGCGAACGGGCGGCGAGATCGCCGGCCAGCCGGTGCAGCGCGGCGAGGTTCTCCCACTGTTCCCGCTCGGCGCCCGAGCCCACCGTCGGCTGGTCCGCCCGCCAGCCGAGCGCCGCGAGGATGTCGGCGACAGCGGCCGTGAGTCCCTCCGGGCGGTCGGTGTCGGCGGAGCGCACCGCGGCCCGCAGCAACCTCATGGCCGCGACGACCTCGGTCCGCTCGAAGAACTTCTCCCCGCCCCGGAGCAGGTAGGCGATACCGGCCCCGCCGATCGCCGCCTCATACGCCTCGGACTGGGCATTCGTGCGGTACAGCACGGCGATCTCACTCGCCGGCACGCCCTGGTCGAGCAGCCGGCGGATCCGGGACGCCACCGCGGCGGCTTCCGCCGGCTCGCTGTCGCACTCCAGCCACACCGGGGCGGGACCGTCCGGGCGAGCGGCGACGAGGCGGGCCGCCGGGGCCGCCCGCATCAGGGTGTTCGCGAGTCCGACCACCTGGGGGGTGGACCGGTAGTCTCGGATCAGACGCACCACGGCCGCGTCCGGGAACCGGCGCGGGAATCCGAGCAGGTGCTCGGGCGACGCCCCGGTGAACGAATAGATCGTCTGATGGGGGTCCCCGACGACACAGAGGCTGTCGCGCTCCCCCAGCCAGGCGTCGAGGACACGCTGTTGCAGGTCGTTGACATCCTGATACTCGTCAACGACGAAATGGCGGTATCTGGCCCTCACCTCGGCCGCGACCCAGCTGTGCTCCTCGATCATCGCCGCGGTCAGCAGCAGCAGATCCTCCATGTCGATCACACCGGCGTCGCGCTTGACCTCCTCGTACGCGGCGTAGAGCCGGGCGACCGTCTCGGGGGGAGCGGCGGTCTCCCGCCCGCTCGCCGCCGCCATCCGGGCGTAGTCCGCCGGGGTCACAAGCGTCGTCTTCGCCCACTCGACCTCCGAGGTGAGGTCGCGCAGCTCGGCCCGGTCCGGCCGCAGGTGCAGGCGGGCGGCCGCCCGCACCACGTACGGGATCTTGCTCTTCTCCACCTTGGGCAGCGCGACCCCGGCGACCGACGGCCAGAAGTACAACAGTTGCTTGAGAGCCGCGGAATGGAACGTCCTGGCCTGCACTCCATCGACACCCATGGCCCGCAACCGGCCGCGCAGCTCTCCCGCAGCCCTGGCCGTGAAGGTCACCGCCAGGATCTGGCCCGGCCCGACCCCCCCCTGCGCGACCATGTGCGCGACTCGATGGGTGATGGTGCGTGTCTTACCTGTACCGGCGCCGGCGAGGATGCAGACCGGTCCGAGCGGGGCTCCGGCCGCGGCCCGCTGTTCGGGATCGAGCGCGGCGAGCAGATCGTTGCCCGATCGCACACGGGCGGCCTGGGCGGCGAGGGCAGGCGGTCCGGACATCATCCGATACGGTAGTCCCCGCCGCGCGGCGGGAACCGACGGCGCCGCGGTGGGGTTACATGAACCGTTGTGTCACCAGCGGCTTGGAGGCCCTTTCGTGCTCACGATCTACACGACTTCCTGGTGTGGCTACTGTGTTCGGCTGAAGCGCCAACTCGACCATGCCGGCATCGAGTACACGACCGTTGATATCGAGCAGGACCCGACAGCAGAGCAACGTGTCCGCGATGCGAACAACGGGAACGCGACCGTGCCGACCGTGCTCTTTCCCGATGGCACTGTGATGACGAACCCGAGCCTTCGCCAAGTCACAGAGAAGGCCACTTCTGCCGCATAACGGATACGTAGAGCAACGACATCTCGGGAGTTCTTACCTTCCCACTGCACACGCGGCCGGCTCGTGGGACGGTGTCCGTTACTGCCCGTGAAGTTTGTGGGAGAGTTCGGCCTGTGTCGTCAGCACCTTCAGAACAGGCGTGGAGCACCGTCGATGCCGCGCTGCGGGCCGCCAGTGCCCTTCACCGGATGGAGACGGCCTGTTTCGTCGTGGTATCGACGACGACCGCGAGCTATCTCCGGGTAACAGGTCCCTCCCCTGGTCTCGACGAGGGAACGCACTATCCCCGGGGGGACAGCCTGGTCGCCCGCGTGCTCGACGGCACGCCCGCCACGGCGTCCGGTCTTGACCCGACGCACGCCGGATCCGACACGGCCGAATACCGCCAGCTCGGGATACGCAGCCATGTCACGATGCCGGTGGTCCGCACGGACGGTCGGCTGGTGGGCCTCCTCGTCGGCCTGGACCGTAGCAAGGTGATCGTATCGGCCGACATCCTGGCCCTGCTGCGCGGGGTAGCCGATGCACTCGCGGTCACCGGGGACGTTCCCGCGCCGAGCCCGCCGACGGTCTCCGCGAACGGTCCCCGCCCGCCCGGCGGCCCGCCCCCGCCGGGCCCACCGGCGACCCCGCGCCCACCGGGGCGGATACCCACCCCGCAGACCATCGCGCGGGCGGCCCGACCCGGACCGCCGGGCCGGGCCGGGCCGGACCGGCCCGGACCGCCGTCCGCGGCGGGCGGAACCGGGGCGGGAACCGGCCCCCNCCGGACCCCCTCGGACATGCGCCTTCGACGTACTCCCGCCGGGTGGGTCGTGGAGGGCCCCGGAGCCGAGATCCGGCCGGTCGGCGACCTCCTCTCGGCAATGGTGCTCGCCGATCTGCTGGCCGAGGATCTCGCCCCGCCCGGCCGACCCCGCCGCCCCGATCGTGACCTGAGCGAGGTCGAGCAGCTCCGGCTGTCCGTCGTCCAGCTGGAACACGCGCTGGCCTCCCGCGTAATCGTGGAACAGGCCATCGGGGTCCTCGCCGAACGTAACCACATCCGCCCGCGGGAGGCCTTCGAGCGGCTGCGGCGCACCGCTCGCGGAATGGGACGCAGGGTGCACGATCTGGCTCGGCAGGTGGTCGATTCGGTTGGCGACCCACGCGCCGTGCTACCGGGCGAGCTCGGTGGGCGGGGCGGCAATCCACCGGGCGGTGGACCACCGGCACCGGGCCCCGGCGGCGGCGCGCCCCGCCCCGCGCCCCCGCGTCCCACCTCCACCAGGCGCTGAGCACGCCCCGCCGGGAGCGGGACCCCCGGGAGCGGGACCCCCGGGAGCGGGACGGGCCCGGTGCTCAGGTCGCGACGATGCCCAGTGCCCCCACGGTCGCGGAAATCCTGGCCGCGTCCCCGACGAGCACCGTGATCAGCTTTGCCGNGGCAAGCAGGTCCGCGGACACCGCCTGGATGTCGCCCACGCCGACCTCGGCGAGGGCGCGCGGGTGATCACGCAGGTACTCGACCCCGATCCCGGCCCCGGCCAGCGCCGACAGCGTCGAGGCGAGACCGGCGGCGGTCGCGCTGCCCAGTGCCAACGTGCCAACGGCGTATTGGCGGGCGGCGTCGAGCTCCTCCTCNCTGGGCGGNAGAANCGCCATCCGCCCGAGCTCGTAGAAGATCTCCAGCAACGCGGGCCCGGTCACCTCGGTGGCGACGTCCGCTGCGACGGTGAACCGTGACCCTGCCTGGTAGTGATCGATCGAGCTGCGCGGGGAGTAGGTGTAGCCCTTGTCCTCGCGGATGTTGTTGACCAGCCGGGAACTGAAGTAACCACCGAAGATGGTGCTCGCCAGCCGCTGCGCCGGGTATCCGGCCGCGGAACGGCCCAGGGCCGGTCCGCCCAGCCTGATGTTGGTCTGCACGGCACCCGGACGGTCGACGATGACGATCGGGCCGGTGGTGAGGGCTGGGACCGGCGGGACGGTCCGCGCGGGCCCGCCCGTCCAACCGCCGAGCGCGGCGGAGACCGCCGCGAGAGCACGCGGCGCCGGCACGTCCCCGACCAGGGTGAGGATCGCGCCGGCCGGGGAGATCAGTTCGGCGTGCAGGGCCCGTACGTCCTCGGGGCCGACCTGTCCGACGGTCTCCGGCTCGGCGATGCCGGTGGCGTAGGGGTGGTCACCGAAGAGCCGGCCGAGCAGCGCCTCCCGGGCGATGACCGCGGGCTGGCTACAGGCGATCGCCGTGTCCTCGACGATCCGGTCGCGTTCGCCGGTGACCTCGTCGTCCGGGTAGGTGGCGCTGAGGAGCACCTCGGCCATGATTCCCAACAAGGGTTCGAGGTTCACCGCAAGGGCGGAACCGACGATGGCCAGCCGGTCGGCGTCAACCCCCGTCGACAACGATCCGCCCAGGCGCTGGACCTCGGTGGCCAGGCCCACCCGGTCGAAGCGGTGTGATCCGGTGAACAGCGTCTCCGCGAGCACCTCGGCCCGGGCCTGGTGCACGGCGCCGACGCCGGCGAAGGGGATCCGCAGCCGCACCTCGACCAGGGGCACACTGGCCCGCTCCACCACCAGCACCCGCAGACCGTTGTCGAGAGTGTGGTCGGTGACGGCCGGCAACTCCGCCGGGACGGTCGGGCGCACGGCCGGGATGACCGCCGCCCGGGTGGTCGTCGAGCTCAGCGCGCTGCCGCTCATGAGGCGGCGCCGGCACGCAGCTCCAGGACCGAGCGGCCCTGGTCGAGAAGCGTCCGGGCGGCCGCGGCGACGGCCTGCCCGGTCACCGCGGACAGTTCCGCGGGCAGTTCGTTCACCAACTCGGGACGTCCCCGTTGCAGCTCATGCACGGCCATGGCGAGTGCCCGTCCCAGCGCGTCGTCGGACTCACGCAGCAGCGAGGACGCCACCCGCGCCTGCACCCGCTCCAGCTCGCCGTCCGCCAGGCCCTCGCCCGCCAGCCGCGCCAGTTCCTCGTCGACGGCGGCGAGGACGGCGTCCGCGCTCGCGTCCTCGGACTGGCGGGCCTCCAGGGTCAGCAGCAGCGGGTCACGCTGCTCGAACGGATCCCCGAAGGTGCCAAGGTAGGTGCTCACACCGATGACCGAGCGATCCTTCTGCACCAGGCGGCGTTCGAGCCGGCTGGCGTCGCCGTCGCTGAGGATCTCGGTGAGCAGGTAGTAGGACAGGTAGGTGGACAGGTCTCCGATCGGGTCGGGCACCCGGTAGCCGACCGCCAGGGCGGCGCGCGGCGCGAGCGGGTCGGTCAGCACCGCCCGGCGCTCGGTGCTCGGCACCGGCTCGGCGAAACTCACCCGCGTCGGCACCGAGCGGGCGGGGATGTCACCGAAGTACCGGTGGACGAAGGTGAGCGTCTCCTCCGGGTCGATGTCGCCGACGATGGTCAGCACGGCGTTGCCCGGTGCGTAGTACTTGTCGAAGAAGTCCTCGGCGTCGTCCAAGCTCGCGGCCTCGAGCTCGGAGAAATCCCCGTAGCCGTTGTGGGCGTTCGGAAAGGTGTCGAACGCGACCGGCGGCAGCTTGATCCAGGGAAATCCCCCGTAGGGGCGGTTCAGGACGTTGACCCGGATCTCCTCCTGCACCACGGCGATCTGGTTGTCCAGGTTCTGGCGGGTGATCTTCGGCGCCCGCATCCGGTCCGCCTCCAGGAACAGGGCCAGTTCGAGCGCCCCGGCCGGGAGCAGCTCGAAATAGTCCGTGTAGTCCGGGTGCGTCGATCCGTTGAAGATTCCGCCGGCGGCCTGGACGTGCTTCGGATGCTCGGCCTTACCGACGTTCTCGCTGCCCTGGAACATCAGGTGCTCGAACAGGTGAGCGAATCCGGTACGGCCCTCGGGCTCGGATCGAAACCCGACGTCGTAGTGCACCGAGACGGCCACCACCGGCGCGGTGTGGTCGGGGGCGAGCAGCACGCGCAGGCCGTTACCGAGCCGGGTCCGCTCGATCGGATAGGAGGATGCCGGCAGGGCCGACTTCACCGCGGTGGACGCGGCCGGGCCGGGTTCTCTAGGCGGGGACACAGTTGCCAACGCTACTGCCCNGCGGGCCGCGCCGGTGGCGAAGAGGACGCCCATCCCAAGTCATGGCCACGGGAGGCCGTGCCCCGACCCGCCCGGGACCGATTCCGCCGGCCGTCGGCGACGACCACGGGCGGCCCCGCCCAGACGACGAGGTGCGGGAGATTGCGACGGTCGGGCGGCAAACTGTCCTCANGGGACAGTTTCCAGCCGGGCTGAGCGAGATCCTCGCTGCCGAGTTCGACGCTCTGGGTGAAGAGATTATCGCCGCGATCGCCCGGGAGGTTCCCGCCTACGCGCGCCCGCTGGAGGGCAAGTTCGGCCATGGGGTGCGCCGCGGAGTCGACGAGGCGTTGTTCCGCTTCCTCAGCCTGGTCGAGGCCGGTCCCCACTGCACTGTCGACCTCGCCGCCAGCCGGGAGGTTTATGTCCGTCTCGGCCGCGGCGAGGTGTACGCGGGACGGTCGTTGGACAACCTGCTGAGCGCCTACCGGGTGGGCGCCCGCGTCTCCTGGCGGCGCCTCGGGGAGGCGGCGGCCCGCCGCGGCGGGCTGGACGGCCCGGCGCTGGTGTCCCTCGCCGAGATGATGTTCGCCTACATCGACGGCATCTCCGCGGCCTCCGCCGAGGGCTACGCCTCCGAGCAGTACACCGCGGCCGGTGAACTGGAGCGGCTGTGGGACCGGCTGGGCGAGATGCTGCTGTCCGGCGCGGCCGGCGGGGCGATCGCGCAGGTCGCCCGTTCCGGCAACGTGCGGCTGCCCGGCCGGCTGGCCGCCGTGCTCGTCCCCGCCCCGACCGGCTCCGCGGCCACCCACCCGGCTGACGGCGAAGCCGACCACGAGGCCGACCACGAGGCCGACCACGAGGCCGACCACGAGGCCGACCCCTGGGCAGGCTCGCTCCCCTCCCGGTTGCCCTCGGGCTGCCCCCGCGCCGTGCAGGGGGCAGACATCTGGGTGTTCGTCGGCTCAACCGAGCGGGCGGCCACCCGGGCGGCACTGGCGAAACAGCTCGCCGGGCTCGCCGCGGTGGTGGGACCGGCCGTGCCGTGGGGTCAGGCGGCGGCGAGCGCGGCGCGGGCGAGGTTCGCCTGCGATGCCCGCAGCGCCGGGCGGCTTCGCGGTATCGCCGCGGCCGACCCCCTGTTCACCGACGAACATCTCAGCGCCCTGCTGCTGGCCAGCGACCCCGGGCTCATCACCGACCTCGCGTCCCGCCGGCTCGCCCCCCTTGACGGGCTGCCCGACCGGACCAGGGAACGGCTGGCCGAGACCCTCCTGCACTGGCTGACCCTGCGGGGGCAGCGCGGGCTGATCGCCGAGCGGTTGCACATCCATCCGCAGACCGTCCGCTACCGGGTCAACCAGCTTCGCGAGCTGTTCGGACCATGTCTGGAGGACCCTGACACCCGCTTCGATCTCGAACTGGTGCTGCGCGCCGGGGGCGCCGAGGACGTGGCCACCGACCCGGTGAGCGCCGCGGTCCGCGAGGACACGGACGAGGGCCGGGGCCCGGGCTCCCGCCGTCCCGCGGCGGTGCGGGGNCGGCCACTCGGGCCGTGACGGACCCCGCATCCGATACGGTCCAGGCGTGCGGCTGGGCTCCTTCAACATCATGCACGGCCTGTCGCTCACGGATGGGACGGTCGAGCCCGCCCGCTTCGCCGCGGCCGTCTCCGCTCTCGGCGTGGACGTCCTCGGGCTCCAGGAGGTCGATCTCGACCAGCCACGATCGGGTGGGCTGGACCTCGCCGCGGAGGCGGCGGCGATGATCGGAGCCGGCGACGACGACTGGCGGTTCGTCCCCACCGTCTTCGGCACGCCCGGCGTGGGCTGGCGGCCGGCTGACGGGCAGCGCCGGGACGACGAGCCGGCGTACGGCATCGCTCTGATCAGCCGGCTGCCCGTCCGTGAGTGGCGAGTGATCGACCTCGGCCGGGCGCCGGTGCGGTCCCCGATCGCGATACCGGGGGGTCCGGACAGGCGGGGNCGNCTGATCATGCTCGACGACGAGCCGCGGGCCGCGATCGCCGCGCGGGNGGAGNCGGCCGNGNG
>NZ_JPGU01000016.1:38162-52866 GCF_000732115.1 Frankia sp. CeD | reverse complement strand
GGTCAACACCCATCTGTCGTTCGTGCCGGGGTGGAACGCCGTGCAGCTGCGCCGGCTGGCCCGCCGGCTCGCGGACGTCCCGGGGCCGCTGGTCCTGCTGGGCGATCTGAACCTGCCCGGCCGGCTGCCGGCCGCGCTCACCCGCTGGCGCCGGTTGGCGGTGACGCCCACCTACCCCGCGCACTCCCCGCGGGTGCAGCTCGACCATGTGCTGGCCCGCGGGCCGGTAGGCAGGATCATCGCCGTGCAGGCCCGCCGCGTGCCCATCTCGGATCACCTGGCGCTGTCCGTCGACCTCGCCGACCCGCGGGCCTGACCCGCGGCGGGCCCGGTGCTCGGACTCGCGAGCAGGTCGGCGAGCTCCTCCTCGGACAACGTCGGGGGCCGGACAACGGCGCCGGTACGCACGTACAGGAAGGCGGCGTCGACCGCACTCGGGTCGACGCCCCGCAGGCGGGCCCAGGCCAGCCGGTAGATCCCGAGCTGAAGATCGTCGGCATCNGACCGGCCGGTCTTCCAATCGACCACCTCCCATCGACCGCCGCCGAGGTCGTAGACAGCGTCGATGCGACCGCGCACGATCCGCCCGGCGAGGCGGAGCTCGAAGGGTGCCTCGATCGCGAATGGCCGCCGGGCACCGTACGCGGTACGCAGAAACGCCTGCTGCAGCGAGCGCAGATCGTCGTCGGTGAGCTCCGCGTCGGCCGCGCCGGGCAGATCCTCGGTGTCGATCAGTGCACGGTAGTCGAAAATCTCCTCAACCCAGGCGTGGAACCGGGTGCCGCGACGGGCCGCGGCCACTGGACGGCGCGGCAGCGGCCGGACCAGCTCACGGGCGAACGCCTCCGGGTCCGCGCGCAGCCGGACGATCTGGGACGCGGTGAGGCTCGCCGGCAGGGCGACATCGGTCCGCGCGAGGCGTGCCGCGCGTTCCTCGGCGAGCAGCAGCCGGGCCTCCCGGTCGAGCTCGGCGAGCAGGACGCGCTCGGCCGCCGTCATCCCGGCCGGACCGTCGACGAACGGTTCCCCGGCCGGTTCCGCCGACGCCCCCGGTACGCTCAACGCGGCCAGCCGCGCCATGACCCCCTCGGCCGCGGCGAGGCGCCGGGCGTACGGCTCCGGCTCGTAGGGGATCGGCCAGGCGAACCGTTCCGGCGTCGCCAGCGCCGGGTTGGTACGCTCCGCCGGCTCCGGCGCCCAGACGTCGACCAGCCCACCGCCGGTGCGGGCGTGCTCGGCGAGCTCGTCGAGGAACACCGAGGCACCGCGTGGGGTCTTCTGGGTGGGCCCCCACCAGTGCCCGCTCGCGAACAGCAGCGACTTCGCCCGGGTGACCGCAACGTAGGCGAGCCGGCGTTCCTCCCGCTCGGCGTACTGACGGGCATCGGCCCGGAAGGCGTCCAGGGCGGCCTTCTCGGCGCAGACCGTGAACGCCGGCAGATCGTCGGCATCGCCGCGCAGCGGGATCGGCAGCACGCCCGGCGAGGTGGTCCACTGGTCGCGCACGGTCAGGTCAGGGAACACCTTGCTGGTCAGGTTCGGGACGGCGACGACCTCCCATTCCAGGCCCTTGGAGCGATGCATCGTCATCAGGGCGATCGCGTCGGCCCCGGACGGGCCGGCGACGTCGAGACCCCGCTCGTGCTCCCGCGCCGCCCGGAGGAATCCGAGGAACGCGGGCAGGGAGTTCGTGCCGTCGGGATCGGTGAAGCCCGCGGCCACATCCAGGAAGGCCGCGACGTTCTCCTGGCGCCGGGCCCGCACCGCCACCTCGGTCGCCGTGAGCTCCACGTCCAGCCCGATCGTCGCGACCACCCGGTGCAGCAGGTCGAGCAGGCCCTCGCCGACGTGCCCACGCAGCGCGGCGATCTCGGCGGCAAGCCGACGCACCCGGGCGCGCCCCGGCGCGGACATCTGCGGCCCGGGGTCGTCGAGGACGTCCGACAGGGCGACGACGTCGGCGGGGTCGACGTCGGCGACCGCCTCGGCAAGTGGATCGGACCGTCCCGGCAGGTCCGGATCGCCGACCGGGTCCGGGACCCGCGCCGCCTCACGCGCGTGGCGGCCGAGCGCGGCGAGATCCCGGGGGCCGAGCCGCACCCGCGGCCCCGTGAGCAGCCGGACGAGCGCGGCGTTCGCCGTCGGCGAGTCGAGCACCTCCAGCATGGCCACGATCTCGGCGACCTCCGGGACGATGAGCAGCCCGGTCAGCCCGACGACCTCGACGGGCAGCCCGGCCGCCTGCATCGCGGTAAACAGCGCGGGGATGTCGCCACGGGCCCGGACCAGCACGGCGATGTCGCCGGGAGCGGTGCCGGCGTCGACCACCCGGCGGAGCTGGCCGGCGATCCAGGCCACCTCGTCGGCCCAGCTGACGTGCAACGCGACCACCGCCTCGCCCTGGTCAGCCACGTCGGGCCGCGGGCGGAGCTCGACGACGCGGTGACGGGCCCGCAGCTGTGCGGCGACGGTGTTGGCGAGGCGGAGCAGCCGGCCGCCGCTGCGCTGGTTCACCGACAGTTCGTAGACGGCCGCGGGCGTGCCGTCGGCCCCGGGGAAGTGCGTGGGGAAGTGGTCGAGGTTCGCCACCGACGCCCCGCGCCAGCCGTAGATCGCCTGGCAGGGGTCGCCGACGGCGGTGACCGGATGCCCGCCGCCGAACAGGCCGGTGAGCATCCGCCGCTGGGCCACCGAGGTGTCCTGGTACTCGTCGAGCAGGACGACAGCGGCCCGCGCCCGCTCGGCCCGACCGACCTCCGGCATGGTCTCGGCGAGCCTCGCGGCACAGGTGACCTGGTCACCAAAGTCCAGGACATCGCGTTCCCGCCGGGCCGCCCGGTACTCCGCCACCAGGGCGGCCAGCTCCCGGCGCCCCCGGGCGGCGGCCGCGCACCGGCGTAGCTCCCGGCGGACGCCCCGGGTGCCCCGCCGCTGCTCGGCACGCCGCAGCGCCGCGTCGATCTCGGCGAGCAGCGCGCCGTCGAACGCGACGAGGTCCGCCGGATCGACCAGGTGCTCGCTCATCTCGGCGTCCAGCGCGACGAGCTCGCCGACGAGCGCGCCCAGCGAACGTGTCAGCGCCTCCNCCTTCCCGCCGTGGGAGCGGGCGACCCGGGCGGCGAGCTGGTAGCGGGCCGCGCCGGAGATCAGCTGGAGGTCCGGCTCCAGCCCCAGCCGCAGGGCGTTGTCGACGACCAGCCGCCCGGCGAAGGCATGGTAGGTGGCGACGGTCGGCTCCCCGTCCACCTCGCCGTCCGCGGCCGGTCCACCCGGGCCCGCCCCAGCCGACGCCTTGCGCAACGCCAGCCGCACCCGGCCGGACAGCTCCGCCGCCGCCTTCGTCGTAAAGGTCAGTCCGAGCACCTGGTCGGGCCGCACCTGCCCGGTGGCGACGAGCCAGACCACCCGCGCGGCCATCACCGAGGTCTTGCCGGATCCCGCACCCGCGATGATGACCCCCGGTTCGAGCGGAGCGGTGGCCGCGGCGATCTGCTCGTCGGTATACGGGACCTCCAGCAGGTCGCGCAGGTCGTCCGGGTCGAGCCGGGGACCGGCGACGCCGCCCGCCGGGTCACCGTCGACGTCGCCGTCGAAACCGGGCAGGAACGGCTGGCGGGGAATCGTCACGTGGACGCCCGCGCCCGGCTGCTCCACCCGCGGGTTCACTCGACCACCTGACGTCCCTCGGGCCGCGCGGGGCAGCTCGTCTGGAAGGTGCACAGCGTGCAGTGGTCGCCGGGCGTCGGCCGGAACGCCTCGGCGTCGATGGTGCGCACCGCCGCGTCGAGCACCTCGTCCATCCAGGTCGCGCCGTGGGGAGGCAGCGCGCTCTGGGCCTGGACCTCCGGCGGGCCAGGCCGCTCCCCCGGCAGCCGCGGACCGGCCGCCGCAGCGCCGGCATCCCGCCGGAGCTGCACGAGCTCCGCCCCGCCGGGCACCGCCCGGGGCTGATCCGCCCCGGGCTGATCCGGCGCCGCGGCCGCGAGCACATCGTCGAGCGCGCCGGCCCGCACGGCGAGCTGATAGCTGCCCAACTGGGGGTGGGTGGCGAGCTCGGCGGGAGCGACCGCGGTCCGACCGGTCTTGAAGTCTATGACGTGGACCCGGCCGGCCTCGTCCAGTTCGAGCCGGTCGATGAATCCGCGCAGCTGGACGTCCCGCCCGGCGACCCGTAGGTCGCAGGAGAACCTGACCTCCGCGTCGATCACGCGCCGACCGCGCTCGGCGGCGTGCCAGTCCAGGAAGCGGGCGAGCGCCTCGCGGGCGGCCGCGCGCTCCTGATCGGAGCGCCAGCGGGCGTCGAAGTCCAACTGCCGCCACACCGTGTCCAGCCGGGCGTCGAGCGCGGCGAGGTCGGCCGGGGTCCGCCCGGTCGTGACCTCGTCCGCCAGGGCGTGCACCACCTTGCCGAATCCCTGCGCGGTCGAGGCCGGGGTGACCGCGTACGCCTCGTGCTNTAGGAACCACCGCAGGGAACAGGCGCCGATGCTCGACAGCGACGAGCCGGACAGCCGGATCGGCCCGGCCACCGGGACAACAGGAACATCCGACGTGGTGGGGTCGAGCAGCCCCCACCAGGTGTCCGGGTGCGCGGCCGGCACCAGGGGCCGGCCCGCCTGGTCCCGTGCGGCGGCGAGCGCGGCGAGGCGGGCCTGCGCGGCGGAGCGCATCACCGGGCTTGAGTCCGGTTCCGTCGCCAGCCGGCGCAGGGTCGCGACCAGGCCGACCAGGGTGAGCGGCCGGGCTGGGCGACCGGGCACGTGCTCCACCGCTACACCCAGTTCCTCAAGGAAGCGGCTCGGCAGGCTGCCGTCGTCCTCGGGGCTGTTCACCGCGGTGACGACCAGCCGGCGCCGCGCCCTGGTCAGGGCGACGTAGAACAGCCGACGTTCATCGGCGAGCAGGTCCTGGCGGGTCAGCGGCGGGCGCAACCCGCCCCGGGACGGCGCGTCGAGCTGCTCCGCACCGAGCAGCGAATGCCGCTCCCGCAGGTCGGGCCAGGTGCCGTCCTGCACTCCGCAGACGACGACGACCTCCCATTCGAGCCCCTTGGCGCGATGGGCGGTCAGCAGCCGCACCCCGCGGCGGCGCACGGACTCCCCGGCCGGCTTGAGGACGTCCCCGGCGATCTGCTGGCGGGTGAGCTCCGCGACCAGGGACGCGACGCCACCGCCCGGCCCACGCCGCTGGCCCAGCCGGGTGACGGCATCGAAGAGCGCCACGACGGCGTCGAGGTCACGGTCGGCCGCGCGCCCGGCGGCGCCCCCGGCCGCCGAGGCATGTCGCAGCCGCGCCGGCCACTCGCTCGCCGACCACAGCGCCCACAGAGCGTCCTGCGGGGCGCCCGAGGAGTCCCGCAACGCCTGACCGGCCGTCCGCAGCAGACCGCCGACCCGCCGGACCGGACCGGCCAGGTCGTCGGGGATCGTCGCCAGCCAGTGGTCGGGCTCGGCGACCGCCGCCCGCAACAGCTCCGCCGACGGCGCCGGATGCTCGGACCCCGCGTCGCGCTCGAGGGTGCGCAGAGCCCGGCCCAGCGCCCGCAGCCCGGCCGGGTCCGCTCCACCGAGCGGCGAGGTGAGCAGGGTGCGCGCCGCGTCGACGGTGAGCGCCCCGGCCGGATCCTCCGCGCAGCGCAGCGCCAGCAGGAGCAGGGCGGCGGCCGGCTCCTGGGCGACCGGCAGGTCGTCACCGTCGGCGCTGACCGGAACGCCGGCGGCGGCCAGCACGCGGCGCAACCGGCCGATCCGCTCGGCCGTGCGGACCAGGACCGCCATCGCGTCCCAGGCGACGCCGTTCTCCAGATGTTCGCGACGGAGCAGGTCGGCCACCGACTCGGCCTCCGCGCCGGTGCCCGGAAACGTGCGGGCCTGCACCTGGCCCGCCCCGGCGTCGGCGCGCCCGACGAGGTCGCGGTGTGCCCGGATCGCGGCCACCGGAAGCCCGGCGGCCGGGATCCGCCGGGCCACGTGCCGGCTCGCCGCCAGCGGGGCCGGGGCCATCCGCCGACAGCGCCGCAGCGCGACGATCGGCGCCGGCTCGCCGTCGAGGCGGGGGNACCGGGCCGGGNAGCCCAGCAGGCCGGCGACCTCGGCCCCCCGGAAGGCATAGATCGACTGGTCCGGGTCGCCCAGCACGACGAGGTTGCCACCACCACCGGCCACCGCCTCCAGCAGGCGTTCCTGAGCCGGATCGGTGTCCTGGTACTCGTCGACGAAGACGTGCCGGTAGCGCCCACGCAGCCAGGCGCCCCCCTCGGCACTCTCGGCGACGACCACGGCCCGGTGGACGAGATCGGTGTAGTCGACCGCCCCCTCGAATCCGAACACGTCGAGGTACATCTCGTAGAACTCGGCGAGGGCGGCCCAGTCCGGGCGGCCGGTACGCCGAGCGAGCTGCGCCAGCGCGACCGGTTCGAGCCCGACCTCGCGGGCGCGGGCCAGCAGCGCCCGCACCTCCTCGGTGAAACCGCGGGTGCGCAGGCAACCCACGAGCGGCTCGGGCCAGACCGGCCGGCCGTCCTCGCGGGAACCCTCGATGAGATCGCGCAGCCGACTGTCCTGCTCCGGGCCGGACAGCAGCCGGAGCCCGCCCGGCGGGGCCGGCCGCTCGTGCGCGCGCAGCAGCGCCAGGCACCAGGCGTGGAACGTCCACGCCCCGGGAGCTCCGCCGGCCCCGCCCTCGGCACCGAGCCGTGCGGTGATCCGCTCCCGCAGCTCTCCGGCGGCTCGCCGGCTGAAGGTGAGGACCAGGATCGACCGCGGATCCGCCCCGGCTTCGATCCGCGCGGCGACCGCCTCGACGAGCGTGGCCGTCTTCCCGGTGCCGGGCCCGGCGAGCACCAGCAGCGGCCCGCCGCCGTGCTCGACCACCGCGCGCTGCGCCGCATCCAGGACGAGCGGACGCGGCGGCGCGACCGGGGCTGCGATCAGCCGGTAGCCGGGACGCGGGGCGGGGGCAGGAAGGACGACCACGGGCAAAGCACATCACGTGGGTCCGACAACCCAGCCAACCCGCCGGCTCCGCGGCGGGTCGGCGTCCGTAGCGCGGCAGCGTCCGTAGCGCGGCAGCGATGGGACCGCGGTGTGGCGACGACCGGGACACTCGACGACCGGGACACTCGGGGGGCCTCTCACGCGTGCGCGTCAGGACGTGGCAGTGTCCTTAGTCATGACCGAGTGCAGCGACAAGGTCGCGCTCCTGACCGGAGCGGGATCCGGCATCGGTGCCGCCTGCGCCCGCCGACTGGCGAGGGCGGGCGCCCGGGTCGTCGCCACCGACCTCGACGCGCACACTGTCAAGGAGGTGGTGGCGACGATCGAGGACGGTGGCGGGGAGGCGCTCGCCCTGGAGGCGGACGTCACCGATCCCGATTCGCTCGAACGCGCCGTCCAGGTCACCGTCGGCACCTTCGGACGGCTGGACCTGGCGGTGAACAACGCGGGAGTGAGCGCGGGGCGCGAGCCGGTGGAGACCACCCCGGCGCAGGACTGGCAGCGGGTGCTGGACGTCAACCTCTCCGGCGTCTTCTACAGCATGCGGGCCGAGATCACGGCGATGCTGCGCGGCGACGGAGGCTCGATCGTCAACATGGCCTCGGTGCTCGGGGTGGTCGGGTTCGCCGGGTCGGCGCCCTACGTCGCCGCGAAGCACGGGGTCATCGGGCTGACCAAGACGGCCGCCCTGGACTACGCCACCCGCGGCATCCGAGTGAACGCGGTGGCGCCGGGCTTCGTGGACACCCCGCTGCTGCATGTCGACGGCCGGCCGCGGCGCGGAGCCGCGCTGTTCTCGCCGATCAACCGGCTGGGCACGGTCGACGAGGTGGCCGAGGTCGTCGTCTTCCTGCTGTCCGACCGGGCCTCCCTGGTCACGGGCAGCGTCTATCTGGCCGACGGCGGCATGGCCGCCCGCTGACCGGGCCCGCGGCGGTCAGGCCGGAGAACCGTCCCACCGGGCCGCGGCGAGATCGACCTGGTCGCCTCCGGGGCGCAGCGGCGTCCGGTCGGCGACGAGCCGGCGCAGGGCCTCGACCGGTGCGGCCGGGTTCGGTTCCCCGGTCGCCCGGATCACCCGGTGCCAGGGCACCTCGTCGCCGAATCGGGACAGCACGGCTCCAACCGTGCGCCCCGACCCGGCGCCGACGTACTCGGCCACGTCGCCATAGGTCATCACCCTGCCCGGCGGGATGCGCGCCACCGCATCCAGCACCTCAAGGGCGTGNGGACCCGGCGCGCCGCCGAGCGAGATCCGGGTACCGAGCCCGGCGGAGACGCTCGCCGGCGGCGCATCACGCCGGGCCCGCGGCCTGGGGCTCATCCAGGCTCCGGGGGACTCGTCCGGGCTCCGTGGCTCATCCGGGCTCANTAGACCGGCAGCGACTTGTCGACCTGGATCGCCCACGCGGTCACGCCACCCTGGACGTGCACGGCAGAGGAGAAGCCTGCGCCCTTCAGCGTGGCGAGCGCGTCGGCCGAGCGCACCCCGGACTTGCAGTAGACGACCACCCGACGGTGCTGCGGCAGTTCGGAGAGATGCGCGGGCAGGTCCCCCTTGGGGATCAGGCGCGCGCCGGGGATCCGGACGATCTCCCACTCGGCCGGCTCACGGACGTCGACGAGCTCGATCGGCTCGCCGGCATCCAGCCAGCTCTTGAGCTCGCCCGCGGTGATCGTCGAGCCGGCGGCGGCCAACTGCGCCTCCTCCGAGACCGCCCCGCAGAACGCCTCGTAGTCGATCAGCTCGGTGATCGTCGGGTTCTTCCCGCACAACGGGCACTCCGGGTCCTTGCGGACCTTGATCGACCGATAGGTCATCTCCAGGGCGTCATACACCATCAGCCGACCGACCAGCGGATCACCGACCCCGGTCAGCACCTTGATGGCCTCGGTGGTCTGGATGGAGGCGATGGAGGCGCACAGCACACCCAGCACCCCGCCCTCGGCGCAGGAGGGGACCATGCCGGGAGGAGGCGGCTCCGGGTAGAGGCAGCGGTAGCACGGTCCGTGCTCGGCCCAGAAGACGCTGGCCTGACCGTCGAAGCGGTAGATCGAACCCCAGACGTAGGGCTTGCCGAGCAGCACCGCGGCGTCGTTGACCAGGTAACGGGTGGCGAAGTTGTCCGTGCCGTCGACGATGAGGTCGTACCCGCTGAAGATCTCCATGACGTTGGAGGCGTCCAGCCGGGTCTCGTGCAGGACGACGTTCACGTACGGGTTGATGTTGCGAACCGAGTCACGGGCCGACTCCGCCTTCGAGCGGCCGACGTCGGACTGGCCGTGGATGATCTGACGCTGCAGGTTCGACTCGTCAACGGTGTCGAACTCGACGATGCCTAGCGTCCCGACGCCGGCGGCGGCCAGGTACATCAGCGTCGGCGAGCCGAGGCCACCGGCACCGACCGCCAGCACCCTGGCGTTCTTCAGCCGCTTCTGGCCGTCCATGGCGACATCCGGAATGATCAGATGCCGAGAGTACCGGCGGATCTCGTCGACGGTCAGCCCCTCGGCGGGGNCGACCAGGGGNGGNAGGGNCACGCTTGCTCCTCGCGTTCGGTGTCGTCCTTCGACGATGCCACAGCGCGACGCGGCGTCGCCGGATTTGGGCCATCCGCCGGGAGGTCCCTCATCACGGGTACACGTCGGACATCGCGACGGCCGGCCCTCTGGTGCAGCGCACGGCGCCCCCGGAGTGTTCCCGCGGCTGCCACGGGTAGACCTCTTCCGACCCACCGCACATACAGTGAGGAGTGAGTGCAGTGTCCTTCACTGACAAGGTCAGGAACAAGATGCAGGAGCTCCGCGGGCGGACCAAGGAACAGGCCGGCAAGGCCACCGAGAACCGGGACCTGCAGGCGGAGGGCCGGGGAGAACGCGGCGTCGCCGACCTCAAGAACGCCGGGGAGAAGGCGAAGGAGGCCTTCCGTCACTGACCGCCCCTGTCGTTGACCGCCTTCCGTCACTGACCGCCCGGTATCCACCGGCCCCCGCCACCACCTGCCCCCGGCTCCCGCGCCGGGACCGCTCCTCAGGTCGGTCGTGGGGAACCGCTCCTCAGGCGGATCGCCGCGTCGGGGGCGTCTTCGAGGTCGGCGTCCTCGGGGCCGTCTTCGGGGCCGTCCTCGAGGAGGTGGCCTTGGCCGCGGAGGCCTTGGCCGCGGAGGCCTTGGCGGGCGGCGTCTTCGTGGCGGCGTTCGTCTTCGCGGTGCTCCTCGTCGAGGACGGCGTCTTCCGGGCGGTCGACCGCGTACCCGGGGCCGACGAGGCACCCTTGACCGAGGAGGTACGGCCGCCCCGCCGTCCATCGGACGCCTTGTCGTCGGACGCCTTGTCGTCGGACGCCTTGTCGTCGGACGCCTTGTCGTCGGGCCCCTCGTCGGTGACCCCGGCAGCCGCGGGCCCCGCGTCACCATCTGCCACAGCCGCACCCCCTGCCACAGCCGCACCACCTGCCACAGCCGCACCACCTGCCACAGCCGCTTCGCCGGGCCGTCCAGCGCGGGCGGCGGCTATGCTCGCGCGCAGCGCCGCCATGAGGTCGCCGACCNCCTCACCAGCCGACCCGCCCGGCGAGGCCACAACCTCGCGGCCGGCGACCTTCGCGTCGATCACGGCCTGCAGGGCCTCACGGTAGTTGTCGGTGTACCTGGTGGGGTCGAAGTCGGCTGCCAGGGTGTGGATGAGCGAGGCAGCCACCGACAGCTCCTGCGGGCGCACCGCGACGTCCTCCTCGAGGAACGGAAAGTCCGGTTGCCGCACCTCGTCCGGCCAGACCATGGTCTCCAGGACGAAGACGCCGCCGCGCACCCGGAGCGTCGCGAGCTGCTCGCGTTGCCGCAGGGCTATCTTCACCAACGCGACACGGCCCGATGCGGCCAGCGCGTCACGAAGAAGAACGTAGGGTTTGGCGCCGGTGCGGTCGGGCTCGACGTAGTAGCTCTTCGCGAAGTAGATCGGGTCGACCTGCTCCAACGGGACGAACTCCAGCACGTCGATCGCCCGGGAGGTGGACAGCGGGAGATTCGCGAAGTCCTCGTCGGTGAGTACGACGGTCTCCCCGTCCGGCAGCTCGTAGCCCTTGGCAATGTCGGCGTAGTTGNCCTCGTCCCCGTCGGCCTCCGCCACTCTCCGGTATCGGATACGAGACCCATCCGACCGTCTAACCTGGTGAAACGCGACATCCCGTTCCTGGGTCGCCGAGTAGAGCCTCACCGGGATGGACACCAGGCCGAAGGAGATCACGCCCTTCCAGGTCGCACGCATGTTCGCCCCTCACGTCACGTACCCCTATGGTGTCCCACCGGAAGCCCACGAGTAAGCCAGACAGGCGAAAAGCTTGAACCTATCAACAGGTGAAGATCTCCAGGACGCCAGCCGCCCTGGAGACACACCGGAGAACACCGACGACCGGCGGGGGATATATGTGCAGGAGGGCGGAACGTACCCAGGACGGGAAGCCTGGTGCGAGCGGGACACGGAGCCGGGAACGGCGCGGGAGCGGGGAGTGGGATGAGTGACGGACNCCACCGCCACGTCCGTGACGAGGCCGGCCCGGCCGATGGCGCGTGAGGGCCACCCNTTCCGGGCACATCGCGATCCGGACCCCGGACAGGTTCGGATCGTCCATTTCCGGCGCCCGCCCCAGCGGGTCGCCATAACGATGAGCGCAGGAGGACGTCCCCATGGGAGCACCCACCGACCTTCCGGCATCCGATCTTCCGATCGAGGCGCCCGACGCCGACGCCGTCGAGCAGGCCCGGGAGATACGTCCGGCCGGCCCGGCGCCGCGCTGGCTACCTTCGGCGCCACCCGTCGAGGCCGACGAGTACGACGTCGTCGAGCAGAGCATCGTGGTCGAGACCGACGAGGACGACGACTACCGCTGACCCGACCACCAGCGACCCGACCACCAACGACCCGACCACCAGCGACCCAGCGCCACCCCGCGCGAGCGACGAGCAGGCCGGCTGGTTTCGTTTCGACGAACGCCGGCCGGTCGGACCCCGCGGGTACTGTTGACCGCATCAACCAGGAGGTGCGCCATCAGCCAGGAGGTGCGCCGGTGACCGCCGAGCCAGCCCCGCCCGACGCACGACCGGGCAGGGCTCCCCGGCTCCCCCGCACCGCGCGCCGCTTCCAGCTTCTGGGAGCCGCCCGCGAGGTCTTCGTCGCCCAGGGCTACCACGCAGCGGCGATGGACGAGATCGCCGAGCGGGCCGGCGTCAGCAAACCGGTGCTGTACCAGCACTTCCCCGGCAAGCTCGAGCTCTATCTCGCGCTGCTCGACGAGCACNCCACCCAGCTGGTGACGAGCGTCCAGGACGCGCTCGCCTCCACCTCGGACAACCACGCGCGCATCGCCCGGTCCATCCGAGCGTACTTCGACTTCGTCAACGACCCCTCTGGGGCACACCAGCTCGTGCTGGAGTCGGACCTGCGCAACGAGCCCGCGGTCCGCCAGCGCATCGAGACCGCCTTCGCCCAGTGCGTGCGGGCCATCGCCGCGACGATCGTCGCCGACACCGGGCTGCCCCAGGACGAGGCCGACCTGCTCGCGGTCGGGCTGGTTGGGCTGGCCGAGACGGCGTCGCGCTGGTGGCTGGTCCGCGGTGCCACCGTGGAAAAGGAACGGGCCATCGAGTCGATGGTGGAGCTGGCCTGGCGCGGCATCGGCGGCTNCCCCCGCCAGGAGCACCGGGATGCCGCGCGCACGAACACGGAGCCGCACGAGGAGGTCCCCCCCGCCGGCTGACGTCGTCCGGCACATCGGGTGTAACGGGCGCGCCGGGCATATCGGGTGTAACGGGTGTAACGGGCGCATCGGGCAAGCGTTTGCCGGGTGAGCGGATGTGCCCGGAGCGAACACGCCGCCCCTGCCGCGGTGGAGAAGTCCCGGAAGCCATAGTGTGGGCGGTGATCCAAGATCGGCGGCGCTCGTCCGCCGACGGTAGGTCCGACGAAGGCGGAGGTCATCGGGTGGAGGTCAAGATCGGCGTCCGGCAGGTCAGTCGGGAGCTGGTGCTGGAGAGCAGCCAGTCCCCGGAGGCTGTCGCCGCGCTGGTGAATGAGGCGGTCAAGGCCGACAACGGGGTGCTGACCCTCGTCGACGACAAGGGCCGGCAGGTGATAATGCCGATCGCGTCGCTGGCCTATGTGGAGATCGCCGCGACCACGACTCGACGGGTGGGCTTCGGCGCCGTCTAGGTCCCGGCCGACCACCGGCAGCGGTCCGCCGGCCGGCCCGCCGGGGAGCCGACCGGCGTCGCCGCGCCGGTCGGCGGGCCCGGATCAGGCGGACAGGCCCAGTGCCGCCATCCGCCGGCCATGCGCCGCCATGATGCGGTTGAAGATCGCCGCCAGCGCCTCCAGGTCGCCAACCCCGACCAACAGCCCGGTGAGCGCGTCGCGATCGACCCCGACCCGCTGGGCCTGCGTGAGCGCCTCACCGACGAGCCGACGGGCCCACAGCGCCAGCCGCCCGGCCACCGTCGGGTTGGCGCTGATCGCCGCGCGCACCCGCTCGACCGCGAAGGCTGCGTGCCCGGTGTCGTCGAGCACCTTCAGAACCAGTTCGCGTGACGGTGACGGAAGCCGCGCCGCGATCTCGCGATAGAAGTCCGCCGCGATGTTGTCCCCCACGTAGGCCTTCACGAGGCTCTCCAGCCAGTCGGCCGGGGCGGTCGAGTTGTGGAAGGCGGTCAGTGGCGCGATGAACGGGGCCATCGCGAGCTCCCGGTCGACGCCGAGCCGGTCCAGCTCGTCGCTGATGGCCTGGAAATGGGCGAACTCGGCGGCGGCCATCTTCGCCAGGGCGATCTTGTCGGCAACGGTCGGTGACATCCGCGCGTCGGTGGCCATGCGCTCGAAGGCGGTCAGCTCGCCGTAGGCGAGCAGGCCCAGCAGATCCACGGTCGCCTGGTCCACGGTCGCCTGGTCCACGGTCGCCTGGTCCACGGTCGGTGCGGGTCCGGCATCCGGGGACGGGGGCACCCGATTGTCAGAGTCACCTACCTGACCGGGGGCGGTGATGGCGATGGGTGTCGCCGGGCCGGTCGGGGTCCGTGTCGTCTGTGCCACAGGCGCGATTCTGACACCCGCCGCAGTCGCTGTCGGCAAACACTCCTGCCAAGGAGCCCCCACCCGGGGTTACACCGGCTATGCTGGGGGCAGCCAGGGGTCGTTATGTCACCTCGGCCGCCGTGTAGCAGGCGTCGCCTCGTCACCTGTGCACCCAGAGTTGCCATCGAGGGCACCGGGGCACATGGATTTTCGGGTCGCGGGCGCCGCGCGGCTCACCGCGAGCGGGTTCAGCGTAGACACCGCTCAGAGAAGACCAGGAGCGTCCCGCTGTCCGTCACAGCTGAAGTACCCACAGATGATCTGACTCCCTACGAGCCACAAACCACCCCCTCCACCCCCGGGTCCCCGGCGGCACCNACCTTCGCGGAGCTCGGCGTGCGCGCCGAGACCGTCTCGGCCCTGACCGAAGCGGGCATCGTGCACGCTTTCCCCATCCAGGAGTTGACGCTTCCACTCGCCCTGGCCCGCAACGACATCATCGGGCAGGCCCGCACCGGCACCGGCAAGACCCTCGCGTTCGGCGTCCCGGTGGTGCAGACGGTGCTGGCGGCCAAGGAGGGTGCCGACGGCCGTCCGCAGGCCCTCGTCGTGGTGCCCACCCGTGAGCTGTGCGTCCAGGTGNNNNC
>NZ_JPGU01000016.1:26704-38157 GCF_000732115.1 Frankia sp. CeD | reverse complement strand
TNNCCCGCGCCGGCGCCCGCCGTGGCCTGCGGGTGCTGTCCGTCTACGGCGGGCGTGCCTACGAGCCGCAGCTGTCCGCGCTGCGCGCCGGGGTCGACATCGTCGTCGGCACGCCCGGCCGCCTGCTGGATCTCGCCCGCCAGCACGTGCTCGACCTGGCCGGCGTCGGCACCCTGGTGCTCGACGAGGCCGACGAGATGCTCGACCTCGGCTTCCTGCCGGACGTCGAGCGCATCATGTCGCAGCTGCCGACCGAGCGGCAGACGATGCTGTTCTCCGCGACCATGCCCGGCCCGGTCATCTCCCTGGCCCGGCGGTTCATGAAACGGCCCGTGCACGTCCGCGCGGAACAGCCGGATGAGGGGCGCACGGTCCCGACCACCCGTCAGCACGTCTTCCGCGCCCACGCGCTGGACAAGATGGAGGTGCTGGCCCGGGTCCTGCAGGCCGGCGGCCGGGGGCTCGCCATGGTGTTCGTGCGGACCAGGCGCACCGCGGACAAGGTCGCCGAGGACCTCGCCAAGCGCGGCTTCGCGGCCGCGGCGGTGCACGGCGACCTGGGCCAGGGCCAGCGCGNGCAGGCGCTGCGCGCCTTCCGCTCCGGCAAGGTCGACGTCCTGGTCGCCACCGACGTGGCCGCCCGGGGCATCGACATCAACGGTGTCACCCACGTGGTCAACTACCAGTGCCCCGAAGACGAGAACGTCTATCTGCACCGCATCGGCCGCACCGGTCGGGCGGGCGAGAGCGGGGTGGCCATCACCTTCGTCGACTGGGACGACCTGCCGCGGTGGACGCTCGTCAACAAGGCGCTCGCCCTGCCGTTCGATGGCCCGGTGGAAACCTATTCCACCTCCCCCCACCTGTACGAGGCGCTCGGCATCCCGGCGGGCGCGAAGGGCACCCTGCCGCACGCGGCGCGGACCCGCGCCGGGCTCGCGGCCGAGGACATCGAGGATCTCGGGCAGTCCGGTCGCGGCGGGCGCCGCGGCTCGCGGACCGGGCGTGACCAGGACCGTTCCGAGCCGGCGGCGGTGCCGACCCGGACTCGCGCCCGTCGGCGCACCCGCGGCGGTGGTGCGGCGGCCGCGGGNGCGGGGCTGGCCATCGCCGCGGACCCGGCGGACCCGGCGGACCCGGTCGACGAGGACGGCCGGAAGGCCGGCGCACCCGTGGTGGACGGTGCCGGGCAGACCGGGCTGGTCGAGTTCACCGGGACCGCCCCGCTCACCGACACGGACACCGACACCGCCCGCGTCGTCTCCGCCCTGGCCTCGGAGACGGGCGTCGAGGCCGAGGAGTCGCCGCGCCGCCGGCGCCGGCGGCGCGGCAACCGTGGCCGCGGCACGGGCACGATGCGGGAGGCCGGCGACGGCACCGAGGCCGACGCCGACGCGCCACCCCGAGCCGAGTCGGCCTGACACCCCGGCCCCCGGCCCCGCATACCCGCGGGGGTCGCCGGTCCGCGGGGGTCGTCAGCCCGCGGGCCGAAAATGCAGGCCCAGCCGGACCCAGCTCAGCCGCCGGCACGAGGGACAGCGCACCAAGGAGGGATGCCGGAGCCGGACCAGCGGTAGATGGACGCTCGGCGTCAGGACGCGCAGCGCGTGCCAGGCGCCGAGGGAGCTGGTCTGCCCGCATCGGGAGCAGTTGACGGTCAGGCTGGTGTTCGGCGGTGTCACGGGGCGGACGCCGCTGTACAACGCACGCTTTCCATGCGCGTCGCGACCCACCGTTGATCTCGCGCGAACCGGAGTGACCAGGGGAGACCGGGCGCCACGCGGACGCAGCCGGTCGAACCNGGCCGTCGCCCGGTCCTGCGCCTGCCTCCCGCCCGGCACCCGGCCGGGTGTCCGCCCGAGCTCGTTCACCGTCGGCTCACACCCGCACCTCNCCGGTGCAGGTCGGTTCNCCGACCTGCACCGGAGGGCGGGAATGGTCCCGCATGCCCGCGGGTTGGCCGTCCCCCTCCCGAGGGCGTTGCCGCCGACCGGGCGAGGTGGCCCCCGGGCCGTCAACGGTTTCGGCGGCCTGTCCAACCGCGGTTCCGGCAGGGTCAGCGATGCCAGCGATGCCAGCGATGCCGGCAGCCGTGCCCACCCCCGCAACCCCGGCGATGGCACGGGCATGCGACCGGTAGGCCTCGGCCCCCTTGGAGCGCCGTGCGGTCGTCAGGATGGACCGCCCCGTTCCCGGCGCCTCGGCGAAGCGCACCGAGCGGGCTACCGGCGGCGCCAGCACCGCGATGTCGTACCGGGCGGAGACGTCGGCGAGCACCGCCCGGCAGTGCGCCGTGCGACCGTCGAACAAGGTCGGCAGCACGCCGCGGACCCGCAGGCCGGGATTGGTCAGCCGCTGCACGTCGTGCACCGTGTCCAACAGCTGGCCGACGCCGCGGTGGGACAACGTCTCGCACTGCAGCGGCACGATGACCTCGTCCGCCGCCGTCAACCCGTTGATGGTGAGCACGCCCAGGGAGGGCGGGCAGTCGATGAGGATGAAGTCGTACTCGTCGACGATCTCGGCGAGGGCGAGCCGCAGCGCGTGCTCCCGCCCGGTGCGTGACAGCAGTACCGCCTCGCAACCCGCCAGCTCGATGGTCGCGGGCAGCAGATCGGTGCCGTCCGGTGTCCTGGTGATGATGATGCCGGCGGACAACCGTCCCAACAGGACGTCGTGCACCGACAGTTCGAGGGCATCCGGATCCAGCCCGAGCGAAAAGGTCAGACATGCCTGTGGGTCGAGATCGACCAGCAGGACCCGACGGTCCAGCTCGCACAGCGCGGCACCGAGACTCGACACGGAGGTCGTCTTGGCAACGCCGCCCTTCTGATTCGCAACAGCGAGTACTCGGGCCACACCGATCAGTGTGGGGGCGTGACCGATCCGTCACAACACTTGACGAGCGAAAATCTCGACGCGCCCCNGAGGCCACTCCGCAATCACCCTAAGTCGGACACCGACCAGCCATCCGCAACCCCGGTGGATCCCGGGGTACCACTCGTCTCATCCGGTGTGCGCCGCCGGGCGCGGGTCAGTTCGAGGCGGGGGCGGCGGNCTGCACCACCTCGAACGACCACAGCGTGGCCGCGGTGGCCGCGGGGGCACCCTGCCCCCCCGCCGGGGCCCCGTGGCCCGCCGGAGCGCCCTGACCGGCCGCGGTCTGCTCCGCGGCCTGCCGGTGGCCCTCACCGAACGCCTGCGAGGACTGCCACTTCTGGAAGTCCTCCTCGCTACGCCAACGGGTGTAGACGAGGTAGGTGTCCGTGCCCTCGATCGGGCGCAGCAGCTCGAACCATTCANACCCGTCGGCCTGCTCCACCATCCCGGCGCGGCCGGCGAACCGCTTCTCCAGGGTGTCTCGCAGCTCTGCGGGCACGGTCAACACGTTGATCTTGACAACGCTCATGTCTTCAACCGTAGTGCGCGGGATCCATCACCGCACCGCTAGAGTCCCCCGACGTGCCAGGTCTTCCCCGTGTCGCCGTCCTCGGTCTCGATGCCGCCGGAGCCGCCGCGACAATCACACTCGCCGACGGTGGGCTGACCGTCACCGCGTTCTCCGAGGGCCCCGCGCCGCCGCCGTCCCTCGCCGAACTCGCCACGCACGATCTGACTGATCGTGTCGTCGCCGTGACTCCCGCTACGTTGCGCCTGGTCGGAGCCGCCGCGCTCGGTCCGCCTTTTGAGGTGCATGGCGCTCCCCAGCCGGATGGCGAAGCCCACCCGCTCGGCGTTTTCGAGGCCGTGGTGCTCACCGGCCCGGCGGCGCGGCTAGGTCCGGCCGGGACGGGCTCGGCCCGTTTCGGCGAGGTCTTCGATCTCGAGGTTCCCTGGCTGTTCCATGTCGCGGGTCCCGCGCGGCTCGCGGCCGCCCAGGCCCGGNGGATCGGGGAATACCTGCGCGGGCGGTACGCGCCGCCGTCGCCCGATGAGATGGCCGCTCGCCCGCGACTGGCCGGCCGATCGCTGCGCGGCGGGACACACGGTCAGCTGACAGCGCTGGACCGGGAGCTGCACGCGGGGCATACCCGGGCGGCCGAAGCCGGCTACCCGATGCCCCAGCCGCCTGGGACAGGCCTCAACCCGGGGTAGCCGGGGTAGCCGCCGGGGTGAGACGGGCAAGCCGCCGCGCCGCGGCCTCCAGGGTCGTGAGCTTCTTGGGGAAGCCGAACCGGATGATGTGGCGGCCGTCCGCCGGGTCCGCGAAGAACGACGAGCCGGGAACGGTGGCGACCCCGATCCCGGTGGCCAGCCGGCGAGCGAAGGCCACGTCGTCACCGGCCGGGTCGAGCGCGCGGGTGTCGCACATCACGTAGTACGCCCCGTCCGGTTCCCGGAAGGTGAAGCCGGTCCGGGCGAGGGCCGCGCAGAGCAGGTCCCGCCGTTCCCGGTACTGCCGGGCGAGATCGACGTAGTACGTCTGCGGCAGGTTCATCGCCGCCACCCCGCCGGCCTGCAACGGTGCCGCCGCCCCGACGGTGAGGAAGTCGTGCACCTTGCGGATCGCCGAGGTGTAGGCGGCGGGCGCGATCGTCCAGCCGACCCGCCAGCCGGTCACCGCGTAGGTCTTGGACAGCGCATTGATGGTGACGGTGCGGTCCTCCAACCCGGGAACGGTGGCCGGCGGGATGTGGCCGCCCGGGCCCAGGTAATGGATGTGCTCGTAGATCTCGTCGGTGAACACGAGCGCGTCGTGGCGCTGGCAGAGCTCGGCGACGAGGTCCAATTCGGCGCGGCGCAGCACCTTGCCGGTCGGGTTGTGCGGGGTGTTCAGCACGATGGCGCGGGTGCGGTCGGAGAACGCCGCACGCAGCTCCGCCTCGTCGATCGTCCAGTCCGGGGCATGCAGGCGGACGAGCTTCGGCCGGGCGCCGGAGAGGATCGCGTCCGGGCCGTAGTTCTCGTAGAACGGCTCGAACATGATCACTTCGTCGCCGGGGTCGACCAGCGCAAGCATCGCCGCGATCATCGCCTCGGTGGAGCCGCAGGTCACACAGATCTCGGTGTCGGGGTCGACCGACCAGCCCGGGTAGGTTCCGGCCACCTTCGCGGCAACGGCGGCGCGGAACTCCGCGGCTCCCCACGTGATGGCGTACTGGTTCACGTCCGCGTCGATGGCGGCCTTGGCCGCCTCCTTGAGCTGCGGCGGGCAGGCGAAGTCGGGGAAGCCCTGCGCGAGGTTCACGGCGTCGTGCGCGAGAGCGAGCCGGGTCATCTCCCGGATCACCGATTCGGTGAAGGTCGCGGCCTTCGCGGAGACCCGCGGCCGGGCGGGCGTGGCGGTCTGGTCGGGCACCGTCTCATGATGACGCCTCTCCCGGCCCGGTGTCCGGCGCCCCGGTGTCCGGGCCGNCCCGGTGTCNGGGNNGNCCCGGTGTNCGNNCCGNCCCGCCGGTCGCCGGCGCCCTGGTACGCCGATGCCTCAGTCCTCGTCGCCCTCGTCGCCGAGGGCGTCCCAGGGCTGGCGTTCGGGGCCGGCCGCCTGCCCCTCGGGGCAGTGGCTGCGGAAATCGCACCACGAGCACAGGGGGCCGGGGCTCGGCGGAAACGCCCGTTGCGGATCCTCACCCGCCCGCAGGGCCTCCGTCGCGCGCACGGCGTCCGCCGCGACCGACTCCGCCCGCCGCACGTGCCGGGCGATGCTCGCCTCGGTGTGCTCGGCGGCCGCGACCCGCCCACTGGGCACGTGGTGCAGCTCGACCCGCCGGCATGGTTGGCGCAGCATCCGCCCGGCGGCCAGGGCGTAGAGCGCGAGCGCCGGGGACGATCGCGCATCGTCGTCGGTGACCGGCCGGCGTCCGGTCTTGTAGTCGACGACGACCAGCTCCCCGTCCCGGTCGTCGAGACGGTCCACCCGTCCGGAGAAGGCCAGCGCCTCGGTACGGGCCGCGACCGAACGCTCGACCCCGCGCGGCTCGGCCGCCGGATCGAGGTGCGCGACATAGTCATGCGCCATCCGCGCGCCGCGCTCGCGCCACCGGTACGACTGCTCACCGTCCCGGAAACCCTCGTCGACCCACAGCAACCGCAACAGCGCCGCGGCCCGCTGTGGGACCCGTTGCTCGATCGGCCCCTCCCACCAGCGTCGCAGCGCGTTGTGCACGCTGACGCCGAAGGAGGTGTGCGCCCAGGGCGGCCCCTTGGGCGGCCGCGGCCGGTCCAGATACGTCATCCGGTACCGGCGGGGGCAGTCCTCGAAGGCCGCCAGCCGCGACGGCGTGCAGGAAAAAAGCCGGCGGGGCAGGCCGGTGAGCTCCAGTTGCGCCATCACTCACTCTATAGTCTCTACCGGCCTCGCCTCGGTTACCGGACGCCCGCTCGGGCGGCGCCGCCCGAGTCAAGGCGAGGGGTTAATCAAGGCGAGGGGTTAATCAAGGCGAGGGATTAGTCGGGGTGGGGGTTACCCAAGAGCCAGGGTGGAGGGTACCCAAGAGATCAGGCTCCTGGACGAATCGGCGCGCGGCTGGCATGCTCTTGCCATGCAGTGCAGTCGACTCACGTGCCGCCGACTCGCATGTCACGGCACGTCGCTACGGCTGTTTTATGGGGACCGGGCACGGTCCCCGCTCCGCCGCTGATCTCACGCGGCACAAGCGCCAGACCCAGGCCCGGTCCGCCTCCGGGTTGTCTCGGCCTGGGGTGCGCCGGGCCTCCGACCGAAAGGCCCACTTGTGGAGAACGTCGTCGACGCCCCCAGCACCGCGCCGGCCATCGCCTCGATCGACGAGGGACGACAGCTCATCGATGACATCGATGCTCAGCTGCGTGATCTCGTCGCGACCCGGCGGGATCTGTCCCAGCAGATCCAAGCGCTGCGCTCGGCCGAGGGCGGGCCTCGCATCCAGCACGCCCGGGAGAACGAGATCATCGCGATCTGGGCGGACAAGCTGGGGCCTCGTGGGGTCGAGATCGCGATGGCGGTGCTGACGCTCTGCCGCGGTACCGTGCGGTAGGCNCCNGGGTATCCGCCGGTGCGGCGCGCGGCCGCCGTTCGCACCAGCCCGCCGCACCGGCCCGATCATCACGGCGGACGTAACGAACGCTCGCCCCCCCGCCGCCGTCGGCGTTCCCGGTCGCGGTCCTTCGCCCGGTCACCGTCCGGCCCCTCCAGCTCCGCGAGCAACCCCCGCAGCTCCGAACGCAGAAAGTCCCGGGTGGCGAGCTCGCCGATCGTGATGCGCATCGCGGCCAGTTCGCGGGCGAGGTATTCGGTGTCCTCGCGGTTACGGATGGTCTGCTCGCGGTCCTGGGCGAGGTTCGCGCGGTCCCGGTCATCCTGGCGGTTCTGCGCCAACAGGATGAGCGGTGCCGCGTACGCGGCCTGCAGCGACAGGACCAACGTCAGAAAGATGAACGGGAAATTGTCGAACCGGACGGACTGCGGGGCGATGATGTTGTAAGCGACCCACAGCACAATCACGACGCTCTGCGCAACGAGGTACCGGGCCGTGCCGATGAAACGCGCCACCCGCTCCGCGATCCGCCCGAAGGCGTCCGGCTCGTAGGCGGAGCGCAGGGCGGACCGCCGGGACAGCCGCGGCTGATCGAGGCGGGCGCCTCGCGGCCGGCGGCGTCCCAGACGTCCCAGACATCCCAGACCTCCCAGACGTCCCAGACCTCCCAGACGTCCCAGACCTCCCAGACCTCCCAGACCTCTCATGAGGCGGCCGGGGAGCTGCCCGCCTCACCGCGGGAGCCTGGTTCCACGTCGCCCGCGGCGGGCGGNGNCAGTGCCCCNGGGGNCGCCCGCGCATCCACGTCCGCGTCGAGCTGTCGCTCCCGCCAGTTCGCGGGAAGCAGGTGGTCGAGCACGTCGTCGACGGTGACGACGCCGACGAGCCGGCCGGCGCGGTCGAGAACCGGTGCCGCCACCAGGTTGTAGGACGCCAGATGACGGGTGACCTCGGCCAGCGGGGTCTCCGGCCGCAGCGAGGCGATGTCGACGTCGATCACGCCACCGACCAGGGTCGCCGGCGGCTCACGCAGCAGCCGCTGGAAGTGGGCGAGACCGAGGTAGCGGCCGGTGGGCGTCTCGTAGGGCGGACGCACCACGTAGACCTGCGCGGCGAGCGCCGGGGAAAGCTCGGGTTCGCGGATGCGGGCCAGCGCCTCGGCGACCGTCGCGTTCGGGGCGAGCACGACCGGCTCGCTGGTCATCATGCCGCCGGCCGTGTCGTCGGCGTAGAGCAGCAGACGGCGCACGCCGGCGGCCTCGTCGGGCTCCATCAGCCGCAGGAGACGCTCCGCGTCGTCGGCGGGCAGCTCGCCCAGCAGGTCCGCCGCGTCGTCGGGGCCCATCGCCTCCAGCACGTCGGCGGCCCGCTCGTCGGCGAGTCCCCCGAGCAGCTCGACCTGCTCGTCCTCCGGCAGCTCCTCGAGGACGTCGGCAAGCCGCTCGTCGTCAAGGGCGGCGGCGACCTCCGCGCGCCGTTTCTCGGACAGGTCATGCAGCAGCGACGCGAGGTCGGCGGGCCGCAGCTTCTCGAACGCAGCGAGCAGGTTCGCGGCCCCCTGCCCCTCCTCGGGCAGCGAGAAGCCGGTGACCTCGTCCCAGGCAACCGTCTTCACCTCGCCGCGCCGGCCCCGGCCGACCCGCACCGCCACCTGGTCGAGCACCCAGTCGCCGCCGCGGACCAGTTCGATCGCGGCGTCGACGACGGTCNCCTCGACACCGGACGAGATGAGCGTCACCCGCCGGTCGAGCAGCTCGCCGAGCACCCGGGTCTCGTTCGGGCGCTGTTGGAAACGCCGCCAGCTCAGCCGGGCCGAGGACAGCACCACCGCGCCCGACTCCACCCCGGTGACCCGGCTCATCGGCACGAAGATCGGTCGGCGTTGGACCTCGACGGCCAGGCCCAGGACGCGGGGCGGCTCATGCCCGAGTCGCAGCGTCGCGATCACATCGCGCACCCTGCCGACCTGGTCGCCGTTCGGGTCCAGGACGAGCAGGCCCGCCAGCCGGCGGCAGTAGACGCGGGACGGGGCCGGGCGGGAGACCATGCCCATCACCGGGCGATGCCTGCGAAGTGCAACACACCGGCCCACGACGGCGCTGCAGACCTGTTCACGGCCGGAGGTTACCCGGCCCGGGACATCCCACAACCCGGAGAGGTCGGCCGGATCAACACCGTCGCGCGGGCCGCCGGCAAACCGCCCGGCGTTCCGGGGCCGGGGATCGGCCTACAGGCACTGCCTACAGGTACTGCCTCGACGGATTGACCATGGCGCGGACGGTCTTGCCGTCATGGAACTCCCCGATCGCCGTCATCGACCAGGTGGGAGCCCCGCGATCGCGCTGCACCCGGCACATCACCAGTCCGGTGGACGGCTTGGAGTCGGACAGGTCGAACCGGACAAGCTCCTGCCCGGTGAGATCGTCATACAACCGGCAGTAGGCGTTACGCACCTCGATGAAGGTCTGTCCCTGGAAACTGTTCACCGTGAAGATCAGGGTGACGACGTTCCCCGGCAGGGCACCGAGATCGANCAAGATTGTCTCGTCGTCCCCTTCGCCATGGCCGGTCAGGTTGTCCCCGGAGTGGCGCACGGCTCCCCGGGCGCCTTTCTTGGACATGAACCAGACCTTGTCGACGTCCTTGCCGCGCTCGTCGAACAGGATGCAGGACGCGTCGAGGTCGATCGACTTCCCGTGCTGGGCCGGATCCCACCCAAGGCCCATCCGGACCCGGGTGAGCGGCGGCGCGCCGGTCTTCACCAGCGAGACGCTCTGCCCCTTGGCGAGCGATACCCGCCCCTTGTCCAGGTTCACCCGGCCACCCTGCTGACCGGGCGCTCCCGGCGCGGGAGGCGGCGGACCCCACTGCTGACCACCCGGCTGCGACCCCCACTGCTGACCGCCCGGCTGCGACCCCCACTGCGGGCCCCCCGCCGGGGTCGGCGCGGGCGGCGGACCCCACTGCGGCTGAGCGGGCGGGGGCGGCGGCGGACCCCACTGTTGACCGGGCGGGGGCTGCGGTGTCCCCCACTGCGGCTGACCGGGCGCTCCCGGCGCGGGAGGCGGCGGACCCCACTGCTGACCGCCCGGCTGCGACCCCCACCGCGGGCCCCCCGCCGGGGTCGGCGCGGGAGGCGGCGGACCCCACTGCCGACCGCCCGGGGGCGTGCCGTACGGTGCCGGGGCTGCCTGCGGGTGGGGCGGGGCCACGGGNGGCTGCACGACCTGCGTCGCGGCCTCGGAGGTGCCGGGGNCGTCGACGGTGATGCCGAAGTCAGTCGCGATGCCGGCCAGCCCCGAGGCGTAGCCTTGGCCGACCGCCCGCACCTTCCAGGTCCCGGCGCGCCGGTAGAGCTCGACGAGAATCAGCGCCGTCTCGCTGCTCAGCCCGGACGGATCGAAGCGGACGAGCTCGGCGCCGCCACGCGCGTCCCGCACCACGATGCTCAGGCCGCGCAGGGCGGCGAAGGTGGCCGGCCCGCTGCCGTCGAGACTCCCGGTGACGACCACCTTGTCCATCTCCGGCGGGACCGCGGCCAACGTGCACTCCAGCGCGGACGGCGGTACGAGACGCACCCCGGGACCCGTCGGCTGGTTGAAAAAGACGAAGTCGTCGTCGGTGCGCACCTTGCCGTGGATGGTCACCAGGATCGCCGCGATGTCCAGCGGACTCGACGAGGCGATCTCGACCCGGACGTCGGTAGTGGGCAACGCGGCGTTGCCGCCCTTGGTCAGCATCTGTGCCATGAACCCCTCCAACGTCGCACCACGATAACTCCCGCACCGGCCACGACGGTTCCCGGGATCACTGCCGACCATACGATCGCAGGTATGGAACAACGTGGCGGGGCATCGGCCTGGTGAGCGACAGCGCGATCCTGCGATCGGTCGAGGAGCATGCGGCGGCGCTCTTCGGACCGGACACCGGTCGGGCCGCGGTCACGTTCCTCGGCACCGACCAGATCGAGGTGCTGCGGTTCGGCCCGGACCAGGCGGGCGTCATCCGCTATCTCACCCTGGGTATGTCCCGGGAGCCGATGACGGCGGCGACGACGACCGTGCGCGACCCCGCCGGCCCGCGGGCCGAACTCGTGCTGTCCCTGCGCGGGCGGCGCGACAGCGTGCTGCGGCGGTTGGCCGTGCTGGCCGCCGTCCCGACGGTCGAGGGCCGTCCGGTGGCTCCCGGGTCCGGCCTGGATCTCGGGGAACCGCTCTGGGACGGCGCACCGTTCACCGCGGTGCTCGTCGGCGAGCCCGGCGGGCTCATCCCCGATCTCGCCACCGGGCTCGCACCTGTCCGCTTTCTCCCCCTGCTTCCGATGACCCCCAACGAGTCCGCCTACAAGCGGGTGCACGGCCCGGACGCGCTGCACCAGCGGTGGCTGGCGGCCGGGACGGATCTGCGCGACCCCGGCCGCCGGGAGGTCCATCTCGGCTGACCCCCGGCGTGGGGGTGATCCGCTGTGAACGGGCCGCGAGTTCATCCGTTTCCACT